>NZ_JBQCGS010000072.1:0-7226 GCF_051955415.1 Flexivirga sp. | reverse complement strand
CCTCGAAGTCGGTGTAGACGGGGTTCTGCTTCGTCTTTTCCACGAAGCGCACCAGGCCACGCAGCCGCCGCCGCATCGACTCGAGCATCGGCAGCGTGACGTCGACCCACCACTCGTCGCCGGCCACCTCGTCCAGGAGCGGCGACTGCTCCGCGACCGACGGGATCGCCTTCTTCGACAACAGGGCGCCCGCGATCGCCTGGACCGTCTCCCGGATCCGCTCCGCCGCGACGGCGTCGCCCTCGAGCTGCGCCAGCTGACGACGCAGCACCAGCAGGTCGAAGCGCTTCGCCGGCTCGTCCGGGTCACGCACCGTCGAGGGTAGCCCCGCGAGATGCTCGAGTATGTCGGCAGCGTCCTCCGTGGTCACCGCATTCCAGCGGGAACGATCCGACCAGCTCTCCACCTGCTGCCGGTGCCGTCGCACCAGGAAGTTGTCAAGGTTCATCCCAGCAACGATCTCGTGCAAGCAGTCGGCGTTGGATGCGCGCAGGTCGCGTTCGAGGTCCGCGTGGTCCAGAGCTACGACGAGACCGAGCCGCGACTCGAAAAGCCTTTGGCTGAGCGACTTCTGGAGCGAGCCTTCCGATCCGGGCAGGTCCTGGCTGAAGAACTCCAGGTTGCCACAGCAGTCGAAGACGAAGAAGTCCTTCTTGTCCTCACCGGGACCGAAGAGGTCCGGGGCACCAACATGCGGGAAGGACGCGCCGAAGTCGATTGCGTTCACGACGTCGACCTCGGCGCAGTGTCGTAGGACGTTTGTACGATGGCGTCATACGAGCGAGGGGAGATCGACATGACCAACACACAGATCCAGGCATGGCTCGACCAAGAGGACGCGATGGTGCGCGACTGCGTCCGCAAATACGGCTGCTTCTTGCAATACGTGTTCGCGGCGCCGAAGCCGGAGTCGACGAGTTTCTGTTACACCACAGGGCTGTTCGGGCTCGGGCATCCGGAGCTGATCGTCTTCGGCCTGGATGAGCACTCGGCGAACGGCATGCTCAACTGGTGCTTCGACAGGGTCAAGAAGGGTGAGGACCTGATGCCCGGTGAGATCCTCGACTTCGGCAACGGGTGTGGCCGGGCCCGCGTGGAAGTGTTCCCCAATCCCGGTGACGCGCTCTTCGGGGCAAACCGGTTCTATCAGCGTCCGTCGGACTACTCGGTGCCGGCATACCAGCTGACCTGGGACGTCGATGGGGCCTTTCCGGAGGACCCCGACTACCCCTACGGCCCACACCAGCAGCCACGACCCGGCGACTTTGTGAACGACGTGGGCGGAGACTGCGGATGCGGCGCCTGCTGAGCGTCGCATCCTGAGTCAGTCCGCTGTTTCACCGAGGAGTAGATCGACGGGCTCCGGGCAGCGCGTCAAGCCGCACCTCTCGTGTGCCGCGAACAGTCCAAGATCTCGTCGGACACCTTCACCGCGCACAAGGGTGGTCGATCGTCAGCCGGGAGACGTCAGGACGACTCGGCGATGCGCTTGATGGCCGCCAGAGTCTGCGGGATGCCGCGGTGCGCCTGGTCGGTCCGTTCCTCGATGTGGGCGGTGGCCTCGTCACCGTACTTGTCGTGGAACATCGCGATCCCGTTCGGCAGGAACTGCCAGCTCTCGGTCAGGCGGGTCCCCGCGTCGTCCGGCTCCAGCGTGTAGCCCCACCGCACGTAGTCCTCGCCGACGACCCAGGCGAACTCCCGCGGGCGATCAGCCGCGACGACGCGGGATCGGGTCTCCCAGGTGCGGCCGGGTTGTTCGTTGTGGCCGGTGAACAGGGCGCCGACCTGCCCCGCCTCACTCTCGTCGTCCCACCAGCAACCGGTGCAGATCGGGCTCCACTCACCCGTGCGAGTGATGTCGCTGACGACGTCATACAGGGCTTCCGGCGTGGTCGCGACGACGATCGACTCCCGGTGGGCGCGCGCAGGTTCCTGGCTCATCGCGCGCTCACTTCTTCTGTCGGCGGCTGCCACCGTGCCAGTCCTCCTGCTTGCCGACCGTGCCCTCGGGCACGCCGAAGCCGACCAGCTGTGGCTGCTCCCGCAGACTGCGCTTCAACTCGGCGAAGCCCGGGAACTGCGCCAGCCCCACCACGTGGTCCCAGAGTTCGCCGGCCCGTCCCTGCTCGGGCAGCCGGCTGATCACCGGACCGAAGAAGGCCACGCCCTCCGGCGGCTCGAAGTGGATGATCGGCGTGCCGACGTCCTTGCCGGTCAGCCGCAATGCTTCCTCACCGTCCGCGCGGATCTCGTCGTCCCAGCGTTCCTCGTCCAGCGCATCGGCCAGATCGACGGGCAGACCGGCATCGCGCAGGATCGGTTCGACGAAGTCGCGGGTGCCGCGTCGCTCACGGTGCTGCTCCTCGTCGCCGGTGCCGCTCGGCGGGGGCGTGTCGAAGATGTGCTGCCCGAACGCCGCCTGCAACGCGTCCAGCGCCGGTGCGCCGTGCTCGGCGCGCGTGCGCGCAGCCACGCGCAGCAGCCGCAGACCCGCGGTGTGCCCGGCCTCGTACTCCGGCGGGAAGTGCGCGTCGTAGTCGACGTGCGAATTGATCAGCCGCAACGAGATGAAGCGCCAGTCCACCGTGAGCTGCCGCTCGGCCTGCACCATCCGGACCCATTTGCTGGTCAGCCAGCAGAACGGGCACACCGGGTCGAAGTAGAAACGGATGTCAGCGGACGTCATCACGCCACCGTAACCCCGGCGCACCGAACAGGTCGGCGCCGCCGCCGCGGGAATGTTGCGCGCCCGCCCTGCGCTGCACCGAACGACCGGGTCAGCGAAATCCGCTGCCACCGCACGACTGATAAGGAGCGAGACGTATGACGGCACAAGGCAAGAAGGCACTCATCCTGGTGACCGACTTCGGCGTGGAGGAGCCCGAACTGCTGCGCCCGGTCGAGGACCTGAAGAAGGCCGGCATCGAGGTGACAGTCGCCTCCGACAGCGGCAAGACCGTGCAGACGGTCACCGGTGACAAGGACTGGGCCTCCACCCTCGAACCGGACACCTCGCTCGAGGACGTCTCCGCCGACGACTTCGACATCGTCGTGCTGCCCGGTGGCACGGTGAACGCCGACACGCTGCGCGGCAATGCGAAGGCGCAGGCCCTGCTGCAGGCGATGAGCAGTGCCGGCAAGCCGATCGCGGCCGTCTGCCATGCGCCGTGGACGTTCATCGACGCCGGCCTGGCCAAGGGCAAGACGCTGACGTCATACACCAGCGTCAAGATCGATCTGGAGAACGCCGGCGCCACCTGGGTGGACGAGCAGGTGAAGCGGTGCCCGGCCAATGGCTGGGTCGCGATCACCTCGCGCAACCCCGGCGACCTGGACGCCTTCAGCAAGGCCATCGTCGACGAGCTGGCGACCGTCTGAGCAGCGGCCCGGCTGTCAACCGGGCAGCGGGAATGCCGGTCCGGGGACGACCCGGATCGGCCCCTTGCTGCCCGGCCCGACGGCCCGGCCGCCCTGGGTGACGCGCACGACGTCCTCGTCGGCCAGCCGCCATACGACCGTCCGGACCTCCGCCATCCGGTCCCGCCACGACGACCCGCCCACGGTGCGGGCGACATCGCTGGGACAGATGGAGCGGCCCGCCCGGTGGCGCAACAGGCTGCGGATGACCGCCTCCATCCGGGCCTGACGGTCCTGGTCGTCGCCGGCCTCCCACCACGGGCGGCCCCGTTCCCCCAGCGCCACCTTGGCGTCGCGCACCCGCGGCCGTGCCGTGCCCGGATCGGTCCGCACCAGCCGGCGGGCCGTCATCAACTCGGCGACCAACTCGGCCCGGAACGTCTGCGGGATCGACGGGTCGGTGGCCCGCCACCGGCGCCCGTCGACGACCAGATGATGCCCGTCCGGCGTCAGCCGCGGATCAGGCGGCGACGCCACGGTCCCACGCACCGGCCGGGCTCAGCGGCGGTGTCACCGGGCCTCCAGCGTTCGAGCCAGCCCCGCCGGATCGGCAGGGGTGACGGTCAGGTTGGGATGCCGGATGAGCCCGAGCGGGTCGATGCCGCGCACCGGTGTGCTGAATTCGACGCACAGCCCCTGGCGGGAGTTGGTTGCGAAGGTGAGTCCGCGGTCGGCCAGCGACAGGTGTGCCGGGCCGGCGGTCTTGACGAAACCGTAGGGGCCGCTCAGCGCACAGGAGGCGATGTTGGCGCGCGGAGTCCGCACGCACCACGGTCCGAACCGCGCGACGAACTCCTCGCCGGTCAGCTCGATGTACGAGTGCCCCACGATCCCGAAAGGCCGTGCGGCCCAACGGTAACGGGGTTCGAAGTCGAACTCGAAGACCTGAGTGCCCGGGTCGTCGGCACCCATCAGGACCCCATCGGCGGGTCGAGCCGGCCGGCGAGTCCGCGTTGCTGCTCACCCAGGTAGGCGTCCAGGACCAGCAACGCCCCGGTGGCAGCCGGCGTCACCCACTGCAACCACGAGATCGCCGTGCGATCACGTGCGTGCTGCGCGGACTCGGCGGGGGCGGTGTCGCTCAGGCGCCTGCCCGCCTGCCAGGCCCACGCGGTCGAGCCGAGCGCCACCCCGGTGAGGGTGGTCTTGAGCACCACCGCGGTGGTGGTCGGCGGGTGCAGCAGGACCCGTCGGCGGTTGTCCGCCACGATGCCCAGGCCGGTCAGCAGGTGTGCGCCGATCGCCACGCCCTGCACCGGACCCCACCGCTCCCAGCCGGTGCCGGCCACCTCCGACGTGTCGGCATCGCCGCGCCGGGCCGCCGGATTGAGACCGACGGCTCCCCTCAGCGAGCCGCCGAACCAGGCGGCATTGGTGACCAGGTGGGTGGCGCGGATGGTGGTGCTCAACAACGTCATCGGCTCTCCTCCCGACGACGGCCGGCGACTGCGCCGAGCGCCGTCGTGCACAGTGCGGGTACGTGCTCGGTCCCGGCAGCCTAACCGGCGGCCCGATGCGACGTGGCGTTGCGAACTGCTCGCCGTATCCGAATGGGTGAGCGTGATCCGGGTACATCGCCGTCGATCGATTCCCGGAACGAGAGGTAGGCCGATGAAGGCAGTGACGTGGCAGGGCACGCGCGACATGCGCGTCAGCGAGGTGCCGGATCCGCGGATCGAGGAGCCCACGGATGTGATCATCCGGGTCACCTCGACGGGTCTGTGCGGATCGGACCTGCACCTGTACGAGACGCTCGCGCCGTTCATGGAGCCCGGCGACGTCGTCGGGCACGAGCCGATGGGCGTTGTCGAGGAGGTCGGCGCGTCGGTCTCGAAGCTGCAGCCGGGGGACCGGGTGGTCGTCCCGTTCAATGTCTGCTGTGGTTCGTGCTGGATGTGCGAGCAAGGGCTGTTCAGTCAGTGCGAGACCACGCAGAACCACGAGCACGGCACCGGCGCCAGCTTCTTCGGCTACAGCAAGCTCTACGGGCAGGTGCCGGGCGGACAGGCCGAGTACATGCGGGTCCCGTTCGGCGACTTTCTTCCGGTCAAGCTGCCTGAGGAACACCAGGACGATCGTTTCCTGTTCCTGTCCGATGTGCTGCCCACCGCGTGGCAGGGCCTGAAGTACGCCGCGGTCCCCGACGACGGCACCTTGCTGGTGATGGGCGCGGGACCGATCGGCGACATGGCGGCCCGGATGGGGGTGCGCGCCGGCCACCGGGTGATCTCGGTGGACCGCATCCCCGAGCGGCTGGAGCGGGTCCGCGCCGCCGGTGCCGAGGTCATCGATCTGGACGACCTGGACGGCACTGATGTCGGCTCGGCCGTCCGGGAACTCACCGGCGGCCGCGGGGCCGACTCGGTGATCGACGCGGTAGGCATGGAGGCACACGGTTCACCGGTTTCGAGCGCGGTGCAGAAGTTCGCCGGACTGCTGCCGGACGCCGTGGCCCAGCCGCTGCTGAAGAACGCCGGCATCGACCGGCTGGCAGCACTGCACACGGCCATCGATGCGGTGCGCCGGGGCGGCACCATCTCCATCTCCGGGGTGTATGGCGGAGCCGTGGATCCGATGCCGATGTTCCAGTTGTTCGACAAGCAGATCCAGCTGCGGATGGGCCAGGCGAACGTGCGCGCCTGGACCGACGAACTGCTCGCGATGCTCGTCGAGGACGACCCGTTCGGCGTGGACTCCTTCGCCACCCATCACCTGCCGCTGCAGGAGGCGCCCACGGCATACCAGCAGTTCCAGCAGAAGCAGGACGGCATGGTCAAGGTCGTCTTCAAGCCCTGAGCACGCGACCACCCGGGGCCTGCCGGCCCTCGGGTGGCCTGTCGCGTGCCTCGACGATCGGCCGGATCGCCGCAGCGGACGGGTTACAGATCGACCTGCTCGTTCTCGCCCTCGTACCGCTGCCCGGTTGCCTTCGCCTTCACCAGGTTCGCGACCTGTACGACCTTGCCGCCGGGTGAGTCCCAGTATTCCGCGCTGTCCCCGCTGACATGGATCAGCACGTTGTTGGGATTGTCCGGACCTCCCTCGAGCCACGCATCGGTGAAGCTGTTCCACAGGTCCTTCAATCGGTCGACATCGTCCACGACTTCCGCGCGACCCGCGACCGACACCCACGAGCCGCTGCCGGCATACGCGACATTGACCCGCGGATTCGCCGCGATCGCCCGCGACTTGTGGCTGTCCCGCTCGCCGATGAACCAGATGTCGCCGCTGAAGTCGACATCCTGGGTCGCCATCGGCTTGCTCCGCAGCGCTCCGTCGCCGTCGACGAAGGTCAGCATCGCGACCTTCACGTCCTTCACCAATTCGGCGACCTTCTCGGGCGTACCCGCCTGTGCCATCCCGGCTCCTTCCGGTCTCTCCACGTCACTCACTGCGGCGGTTCTGCGGCCCCCGCTGACGTATGGCGCGCGACGTGTCTCCAGCAGCGATACCCGGACCGGCGCGGTTCAACCGGCCGAACCCACGGCGCCGGCCGCCGGTCCCCTGCGTGCAGCGTCGGACGAGCAGCGCGACGTCGATGACCGCAACGGTCGGTCCGGGATGGCAGCTCGCGAGGAGTGCCCCGCCCGGAATGCGCTTCATGGGATTGACAGTAGGAGGCCGGGGTAGGTTCTGGGGGTGAGCCATCTCGCCGCCGTGTCCGGCGTGCTCCCGGAGCACCAGCACGACCAGCAGGAGGTGACGGCCGCCTTCGCCGCCATGCTCACCAGGGACGATGCCGACCGGCGGCTGCTCGAGCGCGTGCACGCCAACGCCGGCGTGCGCACCCGTCACCTGGTGCTGCC
>NZ_JBQCGS010000071.1:0-79665 GCF_051955415.1 Flexivirga sp. | reverse complement strand
ATGGTCAGCCGCACCCGGCGCGGGGTGCTGCGGCCCGGACGTCGCCCGGGACCTGCGGCACCACGGGGCGCGGGACGTCGCTGGCCGGCACCGGCCGGGCGCGCGCCCTTGGTGCCCGGCCGTGGGCCGCCCTTCGCGCCGGGCCGCGGCGGGGTGGAGCTCGTGCCGCCGGCCGCGGCGCCCGGCAGACGCACGGCGCCGCTGTCGGTCGCTGTCGTCCCGGCGCTCTTGTCGGCGTCGGATCCGTCAGCGCTCATTCGACTGCTCACTCATCGTCTCCCGGCTCGTCCGGAGTCTGCTGGTCATCGGCGTGCTGATCATCAGTCTGCCCGTCCGCGTCGACGACCGGATCGGTGACCGGTGCCTCGGCGTCGGTGCCGCCGTCGGTCGGCGACACGCCCGACGGTACGCCATCTGCCTGGTCGTCCGGTTGATCGCCGTCGACTTCCCGCTCGGCATTGCGCGCCACGGCGACGATCGAGTCCTTCTTGTCCGGGGTCGCGAACTGCACGCCCTGGGTGGACCGGCCGGTACGGCGCACCTCGTCGACCCGCGAGCGGACGATCTTGCCCTTCTCCATGACGACCAGGACCTCGTCGGTCTCGTCGACGGTCAGCGCCCCCACCAGGTCGCCGCCACGGTCGGAGATCGAGGCGACCTTGACGCCCAGCGTGGCGCGGCCCTTGACCGGGTAGTCCGAGGCGGCGGTGCGCTTGGCCAGGCCGTTCTCGAAGACGACGAACACGTCCGGGTCCGAGCCCTCCTCGACGATGTTCATCGACAGCAGCTCGTCGCCGTCGCGGAACTTCATGCCCGTCACGCCGGAGGTCGAGCGGCCCATCGGGCGCAGCGTGTCGTCGCTGGCGTGGAAGCGCACCGACTGGCCCTTGCGCGAGACCAGTAGCACGTCGTCCTCGGAGCTGGCCAGGCCGGCGCCGACGAGCTCGTCCCCGTCGCGCAGGTTGACCGCGATCAGCCCGCCGGTGCGCGGGGAGTCGTAGTCGGTCAGCCGGGACTTCTTGACCAGGCCGCGCTTGGTCGCCAGCAGCAGGTATGGCGCCTGCTCGTAGTCGCGCAGTGCCATCACCTGGGCGATCTGCTCGCCCGGCTGGAAGGCCAGCAGGTTGGCCACGTGCTGGCCCTTGGCGTCGCGGCTGCCCTCGGGCAGCTCGTAGGCCTTGGCCCGGTAGACCCGGCCGGCGTTGGTGAAGAACAGCAGCCACTGGTGGGTCGTGGTGGTGAAGAAGTGCGACACCACGTCGTCCCCGCGCAGGTTGGCTCCGCGCACACCCTTGCCGCCGCGCCGCTGGGACCGGTATTCGCTGGTCTTGGTGCGCTTGGCGTAACCGCCACGGGTGATCGTGACGACGACGTCCTCCTCGGGGATCAGGTCCTCGATCGACATGTCGCCCGCGAACGGCACGATCTGGGTGCGTCGCTCGTCGCCATACCGGTCGACGATGTCGGCCAGCTCGTCGCTGACGATCTGCCGCTGCCGCTCCGGCTTGGCCAGGATGTCGCGGTAGTCCTCGATCGCCCGCTGCAGCTCATCGTGCTCGTCGACGATCTTCTGCCGCTCCAGCGCGGCGAGCCGGCGCAGCTGCAGGTTGAGGATGGCGGTCGCCTGGATCTCGTCGACACCGAGCAGCTCCATCAGGCCACCGCGTGCCTCCTCGGCCGAGGGGCTGCGGCGGATGAGCGCGATGACCTCGTCGAGGGCGTCCAGCGCCTTGAGGTAGCCGCGCAGGATGTGGATCTGCTCCTCGGCCCGGCGCAGCAAGTAGGTGGTGCGCCGCTGGATGACCTCGATCTGGTGCTCCACCCAGTAGCGCACGAACGCCGAGATCGGCAGCGTCCGCGGGACGCCGTCGACCAGCGCCAGCATGTTGGCGCCGAAGCTCTGCTGCAGCTGGGTGTGCTTGTAGAGGTTGTTGAGGACGACCTTGGCGACCGCGTCGCGCTTGAGCACGATGACCAGTCGCTGGCCGGTGCGGCCGGACGTCTCGTCGCGCAGGTCGGCGATGCCGCCGATGCGCCCGTCGCGGACCAGGGTGGCGATCTTCTCGGCGAGGGCGTCGGGGTTGACCTGGTAGGGCAGTTCGGTGACCACCAGGCACTGCCGGCCCTGGATCTCCTCGACGTTGACCACCGCGCGCATCACGATCGAGCCGCGACCGGTGCGGTAGGCGTCCTCGATGCCCTTCTTGCCCATGATCAGCGCACCGGTCGGGAAGTCCGGGCCGGGGATGATCTCGATGAGCTTCTCCAGCAGCTGCTCACGGCTGGCGTCCGGGTGGTTCAGCAGCCACTGGGCACCTGCGGCGACCTCGCGCAGGTTGTGCGGCGGGATCTGCGTCGCCATACCGACCGCGATGCCGGCGGCACCGTTGACCAGCAGGTTGGGGAAGCGCGCCGGCAGCACGGTCGGCTGCATGGTCTTGCCGTCGTAGTTGGGCTCGAAGTCGACGGTCTCCTTCTCGATGTCGCGCACCAGCTCCATGGCCAGCGGCGCCATCCGGCACTCGGTGTATCGCGGTGCGGCGGCACCGTCGTTGCCGGGGGAGCCGAAGTTGCCCTGCCCGTCGACCAGCGGGTAGCGCATCGACCACGGCTGCACCAGCCGGACCAGGGCGTCGTAGATCGCGCTGTCACCGTGCGGGTGGTATTGACCCATCACGTCACCGACGACGCGGCTGCACTTGTTGTAGCCGCGGTCCGGCCGGTAGCCGCCGTCGAACATCGCGTAGACGATGCGACGGTGCACCGGCTTCATCCCGTCGCGCACGTCCGGCAGCGCCCGACTGACGATGACGGCCATCGCGTAGTCGATGTAGCTGCGCTGCATCTCGGTGTTGAGGTCGATCGGGTCGACATTGGACCGTGGGCCCTCTCCACCGGGAGGAGTGGTGTCGTCAGTCATCAGCTTCCTTCGTTCTCACTGCACTTCAAAGTTTGTGTATGGCGAGGGCTTCGCTGGTCTCGATACGCTCCCCCGCTTCGCTCCTCCGCTACTCGACCGGCGAAGCATGAGACTCGATCAGCGCTGCGCCCGGGTGACAGCGCCGCGGAAGTCTCCAGGCAGCCGAGCCGACTCGCCGTGAGCCGACGACCAGCACGGAGCGGGCCGTCCGCGAGCTCGCGAGCGGATCGACCCGAACCGGGCTGCGAGGAGGCAAACAAGACAACTCAGATGTCCAAGAACCTGACGTCTTTGGCGTTGCGCTGGATGAACCCGCGCCGGCTCTCGACGTCCTCACCCATCAGCACCGCGAAGATCTCGTCGGCCGCGGCGGCGTCCTCGAGCGTGACCTGCAGCAGCGTGCGGTGCTCGGGGTCCATCGTGGTGTCCCACAACTCGTGGTAGTTCATCTCGCCCAGACCCTTGTAGCGCTGGACGCCGTTGTCCTTCGGCAGCCGCCAGCCGTTGCTCTCGCCGAGCTTGATCAGCCCGTCCCGCTCCTTGTCGGAGAAGGCGAACTCGTGCTCGTGGTTGCTCCACTTGATCCGGTAGAGCGGCGGCTGCGCGAGATAGACGTAGCCGGCCTCGATCAGCGGGCGCATGAAGCGGAACAGCAGGGTCAGCAGCAGCGTGCGGATGTGCATGCCGTCGACGTCGGCATCGGCCATCAGCACGATCTTGTGGTAGCGCGCCTTCTCGATGTCGAACTCTTCGCCGATGCCGGTGCCGAACGCCGAGATCAGCGACTGCACCTCGTTGTTGGCCAGCACCTTGTCGATGCGGGCCTTCTCGACGTTGAGGATCTTGCCGCGGATCGGCAGGATCGCCTGGTTGAACGGGTTGCGGCCCTGCACCGCCGAGCCGCCGGCCGAGTCGCCCTCGACGATGAACACCTCGGAGATCGTCGGGTCGTTGCTCTGGCAGTCCTTGAGCTTGCCGGGCATCGCGGCGGTGTCCAGCAGGCCCTTGCGGCGGGTGGCCTCGCGCGCCTTGCGCGCCGCCATACGAGCCGCGGCGGACTGGATCGCCTTGCGCACGATCGCCTGCCCCTCGCGGGGGTGCTGCTGCAGCCAGTGGTCGAACTCGTCCCGGACGGCGCCCTGCACGAAGCCCTTGACCTCGGAGTTGCCCAGCTTGGTCTTGGTCTGGCCCTCGAACTGCGGCTCGCCCAGCTTGACCGAGACCACGGCGGTCAAGCCCTCGCGGATGTCGTCACCGGTGAGGTTGTCGTCCTTGTCCTTGAGCAGCTTCTGGGAGCGCGCGAACTGATTGACCAGCGACGTCATCGCCGCACGGAAGCCTTCTTCGTGGGTGCCACCCTCGTGCGTGTTGATCGCGTTGGCGTAGGTGTGCACCGACTCGCTGTATGCCGTGGTCCACTGCATCGCGATCTCGACCGACAGCAACCGCTCGGGGTCCTCGTGCTCGAAGGCGATGATGTCGTCGTGCACCGGCTCGCTGCGCTTGGAGGAGTTGAGGTGCTTGACGTAGTCGATCAGCCCGTCGTCGTAGCGGTAGGTGACGGTGCGCGGCTTGCCGGACGCATCCTCGACGTCGTCGTGGGCGGTGGCACCGGCGAGCGCCTCGTCCTCGGCACCCTCGTCGACCTTCTGCACCCGCTCGTCGGTCAGCGTGATCGCCAGGCCCTTGTTGAGGAAGGCGTATTGCTGGAAACGCGCCCGGACGGTCTCGAAGTCGTAGTCGACGGTGTCGAAGATCTCCGGGTCGGCCCAGTAGGTGATGGTGGTGCCGGTGTCGTCCGTGTCGGTCTCGCCGATGACCTCCAGCGATCCCTGCGGCGCGCCGTGGTCGAACTCCAGGAAGTGGATCCTGCCGTCCTGGCGCACCTCGGCGGTCAGCTTGGTGGACAGGGCGTTGACCACGGAGGAGCCGACGCCGTGCAGGCCGCCGGAGACCTTGTAGGCGCCGCCGCCGAACTTGCCGCCGGCGTGCAGCTGGGTCAGCACCAGCTCGACGGTCGAGACGCCATACGCCTTGTTGATCTCCACAGGTATGCCGCGGGCGTGGTCGCGCACCCGCACGCCGCCGTCGGCCAGCAGGGTGACCTCGACGTGGTCGCCGTAACCGGCCATCGCCTCGTCGACCGCGTTGTCGACGATCTCCCACACCAGGTGGTGCAGACCCCGGGTGCCGGTGGAGCCGATGTACATGCCCGGGCGCTTGCGGACCGCCTCAAGGCCCTCGAGCACCTGGATGTCGTCGGCACCGTAGGTCGAGCCGCCGGCCGGCGCCGCTGCGGACCCGCCCGCCGCGTCGCCTGCCGACTCTCCCGTTGACTCCGTGTCCTGCGCCGGTGTGGCCGGCTCCTGCTCGTCGGGTGATTGCTGCGCAGCGGTGTCGGACACAGTGCTCCTCGAAGTCGAATGACGCGCTCCGCGTCCGTCGGTTGCGACAGCCGCGAAAGGAAACCGAGCCGGGCACGCCTGCGGCCCGCCCAGTGGCGAGCCGCGAGAGCCGGTAACAAGACTCAGATTCTGTGTTCCATCATACCCTGCCGAGGCCGCCGAACCGTGTTTGACGTGCCTCAAACGGCAATGTGCGGGCAGATCGCACCGTCGCGCGACTCCCTCCACGCGGCCCGGGCCGTCAGCGCGTCCACGCCGCGTTCATGGACGATCCATGTCCGTGGCCCGGCCGGGCCATGCCGGCGGGTTCACTTGCGCAGGATGTAGACGACCGCACCGGTCTCGGTGGTGCAGGTGACGTACTGGTCGGCCTGGCAGGTCACCTGGTAGTTGTCGTGGGTCTCCGGCGATTTGGCCTTGAACGAGGCGTTGCCGTCCTTGTCCTTCTTGGCGTTGTAGATCGTGCTGACCACGCCCGCGAAGCCGCAGGAGGTCTTCGGTCCCGTGCCGTAGGAGTCGGTGCCGGGGCAGGCACCGGCCGCACCGGGCAGCGAGGTGGCGAAGCTCGGGCTCGAGGAGCTGGCCGAGGAAGAACTGGCCGAGGAGGAGCTGGAGCTCGGGGACGACGATTCGGAGGACTGCGAGGACTGCGACGTCTCGGACGAGGACGGTGTCTGCGACGGCTGCCCGCCGGTGGTCTGGGTGACCGTCTTGGTGGGGGTGAAGGCGCCCTGCGCCATACGGCCGCTGGAGTTGTTCAGGATGATCGCGATGACGATGGCGACGATGGCCAGCGACGCGACGATGACCGCGACCGGCGCCCACATCGCACCGCGTCGCTGCGGCGGCTCCTCGTAATAGGCAGCCGGCTCGTACCGCTGATCGGCCGGCTGGTACTCGTCGTACTGCGGCTCCTGCGGCGGTCGGACGTAGGGCGCGGCGGTCTGGTCGGGCGCCTGGTCCCGCGGGTGGGTCCGGTCGCTGTCGGCCGGGCCGGCCCATGCGGTCGCGTCGGGATCCTGGGGCGGCTGCTGCCCGCGGTCGCTGAAGAAGTGGTCGAATTCGTCCCGGCCCCCGCGCGGGTCGTCCTGACCTGGCTGGTCATGACTCACGTTGAAACTTTCCTGCCGATTGAGGTCCGATAGAGGTCGTTGGCCTTGCACAAACTCGACCCACTCTACGTGGAGCAGCCGAACGGCGCCCGGTGACCGGGTCGCTACGTTGGTCACCCGGGTACTCACCGGGGGTGCTCAACCGGGGGGTGCTCACCCGTACGTGTCGCGCGGACCACGGCCGTCCCGGACGGTGCGCGGACCCTTCTTCCAGCTCGGCGCGTTCGGGCCGACGATGCGCAGCGACTGCACCACATCCGGGCCGACGGCCCGCTCGAAGTTGCCCAGCAGCGTGGAGGACAACAACCGCAGCTGGGTCGTCCACGCGGTCGAGTCGGCGCGGACGGTGAGTTCCCCGTCGGTGAAGGACACCGGCTGAGCATGGGCGGCGACCGCGTCGCCGACGATCTCGGTCCAGCGGCCCATCACCGAACCGGCCGCGACGTCGACCTGCCAGCCGCGGTCGACCAGCAACCGGTCGAGTTGATCACCGATCATCGCCGGGTCGCGGCCGTCGGTGCGGGCCCGCCCGGTGCCCAGGTCGGCAGCCTTGCGCGGGCGTCGGCGGGCCGGCGTGCCGGGCCGGAAACCCTTCTCCCGGGCGGCGACCCGCGCCCGCCGCAGGGCATCACGGACCGCCTCCATGCCCGTCTCGTCAGCGCCTGCCTCGTCGGCTTCGGGCTCGTCAGTGGCAGCATCCTGCCGATCGGCGGCTCCTCCCTCGGTGTGCTCGGGATCGGTCATCGGGGTCTCACCTCGCCGAGGGTCACCGAGAACTGGTTGCCGGTGAGGGACTCCGGCACGTCGTCATCGACCGCGGCCGTGATGAGCACCTGCTCACAGTCGCCGACCATCAGCGCCAACCGGCGGCGCCGGCCGGCGTCCAGCTCCGCGAAGACGTCGTCCAGCACCAGCACCGGGTCGGTGCCCAGGTCGTGACGCAGCAGCTGGAACGCCGCGATCCGCAGGGCGAGCGCGAACGACCAGGACTCGCCGTGGCTGGCGTAGCCCTTGGCCGGCAGCGCACCGAGTCGCAGCACCAGGTCGTCACGGTGCGGGCCGACGAGCGTCTGGCCACGCTCCACCTCGGCCCGGTGCTGCTGCTCGAAGCTCTTGGCGAATCCGGCCTCCAGTTCGGCCACCTCCGGGACCTCACCGGCGGCGAGCTGGTCGGCGAGTTCGTCATACAGCGAGCTCCGGTAGGTGACCTTGGCGTCGGACTGGCCGGCGCTGACCTCGTCGTACGCCAGCCGCAGATAGGGCTGCAGGTCGCGCAGCAGGCGTAGCCGGGCGTAGACCAGGTTGGCGCCGACGGAGGCCAGGTGACTGTCCCAGACCGGCAGGGTCGCGAGTGCTGCGGCACGGTCGGGCGCCGTCCGTGCCGTCTTGAGCAGTGCGTTGCGTTGCACCCGGATCTTCTCGTAGTCGCTGCGGGCGCCGGCCCATCGCGGTTGCCGGGCCACCAGCAGGTCGTCCAGGAAGCGGCGGCGTTCACCGGGGTCGCCCTTGACCAGTGCGAGGTCCTCGGGTGCGAAGAGCACCGTGCGCAGCGTGCCGAGTACGTCGCGCGGGCGGGTCACCGGTGACTTGCCGAGCCGGGCCCGGTTGGCCTTTCCCGGATTGATCTCCAGCTCGACCTGCTGCTCGCGACCGTCGCGGACGACCGCACTGCGCACGATCGCCTGCTCGGCGCCGGCGCGCACCAGCGGCGCGTCCTGGGCGACGCGGTGCGAGGAGAGTGAGGCCAGGTAGCCGATGGCCTCCACGACGTTGGTCTTGCCCTGACCGTTGAGCCCGACGAACGTGCTGACGCCGTCGGTGAAGGTGAGGTCGGCGGACTCGTAGGACCGGAAGTCCTTCAGAGTCAGATGCCGCACGAACACACGGTTGAGTCTAGGTGTCGCAGGCCCGTGCTGCTGCGGATGTCGGTGCCCGGTGGGATCGTGGACCCGTGGTGACTTTCAACGCTTCCGACGATCTGCGCGGTGCGCGGTTCGTCGGCGTCAGCCTGCGCGAGGCACGCTTCGTCCGGTCGGACCTGTCCGGTGTGGTGATGCGGTCCGTCGACGTGGCCGGCACCGAGATCGACGCCCCGTGGCTGCTCGAGGCGGACCTGTCGGCCGCCGCGGGCGGCTCCGACGACGGTTTCCTGCGGGTCAACGGCGTCGATGTGCGCCCGCTGGTCGATGCCGAGCTCAACCGCCGGTTCCCCGGCCGCGAGCAGCGGCACGCTGCCGATCCCGACGCCTTGCGGTCGGCCTGGTCGGCGGTCGAGGGCGCCTGGGCCGGAGCCGTCGACCGTGTCGCGGCCATGCCTGCGGGCACTGCCGACGTGTCGATCGAGGAGGAGTGGTCGTTCGCTCAGACGCTGCGGCATCTGGTGATGGCGACCGACACGTGGTTGCGGCGGGCGATCCTGGGCGTGTCGGAGCCCTACCATCCGATCGGTCAGCCGCATGCCGAATACGCCGCCGACGGCGGGGACATGTCGGTCTTCGCGGAGAGCTGCCCGTCATACGACCGGGTGCTGGAGGTGCGCGCCGAGCGGATGGCGATGGTGCGTGACTTCCTCGCCGGCCTCGGCACCGACGAACTGCGCACACCACGCAGCAACCCGTGGGCGCCGCACTATCCGGAGACCACCCTGTCGTGCCTGCACACGATCATCGCGGAGGAGTGGGAGCACCTGCGCTACGCCGTGCGGGACCTGGACACGATCGACGCACGGGCAGGTGAGGAAACCGGCAAGGACCAACCGGCCGGACGATCACCGGATGAAGGCGATAGGCAACGCCCACGCGCTTGACCGAGAACGCGGCCACGGCGACAGGCCACGAGCACGCCACCGAACGACAAGCGGACGCCCGCGAGACGACGACCAGGGCGGTCAGGCACTCACGCTCGCACGCTCGCGAACGTGCCTGACCGGCCTGCGAGGAGTCGAGCAAAACGGCTCAGCGGACGCCCGCGAAGCGACGACCGTTACTGAAGGCGGAGTTCACGAACGTGTTCGTGAACTACGCCTTCAGTAACGCGAGGAGCGGAGAGCAAGGACTCAGTGGTCCGTGACGATGCCCTTCTCGCCCTTCTTGGTGACGGCGTGCCCGCCGAACTCGTTGCGCATGGCGGCGACGGCCTTCATGGCAGGGGAGTCGGTGCCTTGGCGGGAGAAGAAGCGCTGGAAGAGTGAGGCGGAGATGACCGGCATGGGGACGCCGTACTCGACGGCTTCCTGGACGGTCCAGCGGCCTTCGCCGGAGTCGTTGACGAAGCCTTCGATCTGGGACAGGTCGCCGTCCTTCTCCAGTGCTGCGGCGATCAGCTCCTGCAGCCAGGAGCGTACGACGGTGCCGCGGGTCCACGCCTTGAACGCGGCGGGGACGTCCTTGACGATCTCCTTGGCCTCGAGCAGCTCGTAGCCCTCGGCGTAGGCCTGCATCATGCCGTACTCGATGCCGTTGTGGACCATCTTCACGTAGTGGCCGGCGCCGACCGCGCCGGCGTGGCAGAAGCTCTCGTCGCGCGGGCCCTCGGGCCGCAACGCGTCGAAGATCGGCATCAGTCGCTCGATGTTGGCGTCGGAGCCGCCGGCCATCAGCGCGTAGCCGTTCTCCTTGCCCCAGACGCCGCCGGAGACACCGCAGTCGGCGAACTCGATACCCTTGTCAGCGAGTTCCTTCTCGTGCTTGGCGTCGTCGGTGAATTTGCTGTTGCCGCCGTCGATCACCAGGTCGCCCTTGTCGAGCAGGCCGCCGAGTTCGTCGATGACCGCTTGAGTGATCTTGCCGGCCGGGACCATCACCCACACGTTGCGGGGCGCGTCGAGTTTGCTGACGAGTTCCGGCAGGTCCCTGACGTCGGAGATGTCGGGGTTGGTGTCGTAGCCGACCACGTCGTGTCCGGCCGCCACGAGGCGGTCGCGCATGTTGCCGCCCATTTTGCCCAGGCCGATCAAACCGAGTTGCATGCCGCGCCTTTCGTTCGTGTATGTCGTACGTCGTCCCCGACGCTACTCCGGAAGCTCGGTGCGGGCTGGCGCCCGCCCCATGCTTCCTCCGCCTGTGTCGGAAAACTTCAGCGTCCGGTGTCGGGAGACTTCAGCGGAACTGTCGGAAGCTTCAGCGGGCGTCCTAGGACGCGAAGCGGACCGGCATCAGCACGTAGCGGTAGGACTCGTCCGCGTCGCCGTCGGCTTCGGCCTGCCCGGACAGGACGGCGGGGCTCTTGGGCTGGGTGAACGACATACGGGCGAACGGGGTGCCGAGCGCCCCGAGACCGTCGAGCAGGAACTGCGGGTTGAAGGCGATCTCGATGTCCGGGCCGGTGAGAGCGGCCTCCACGGCCTCGGACGCCTGGGCGTCGTCGCCCTGACCGGCTTCGATGGCTACCTGGCCCTCGGAGAAGCGCAGCCGCACCGGGGTGTTGCGTTCGGCCACCAGTGAGACGCGCTTGACGGCTTCGGTGAGCGCGGCGGTCTCGATGACGGCGATGGAGTCGACACTGGTGGGGAAGATGGAGGAGACCTTGGGGTATTCGCCGTCGAGCAGGCGGGTGGTGGCCCGGCGCTGGCCTGCCTCGAAGCCGACCAGGCCGTCGCCGCCGGCGGCGGAGCCGAGGGCGAGCTGGACGGAGCCGGACGCGCCGAGCGCCTTGGCGGTGTCCTGCAGTGTCCGCGCCGGGATGAGCGCGGTCTGCTCGACATCGGCGTCGGTGGGGTTCCAGGACAGTTCGCGCAGGGCGAGCCGGTAGCGGTCGGTGGCGAGCAGGCTGACCTTGTCGCCCTCGATGTGCAGGCGGACGCCGGTGAGGATCGGCAGCGTGTCGCTGCGGTCGGCGGCGATGGCGACCTGCGAGACGGCCTGGGTGAACAGGTCGCCGGCGATGGCACCGGTCGGCTCGGGCGAGGTGGGGAGGGTGGGGTAGTCCGCGGTCGGCATCTGCTGCAGGGAGAAGCGGCTGGACCCGCAGGTCAGCTCAACCTTGTGCTCATCCGCGGTGATGGTGACCGGTTTGTTCGGCAGCGATCGCGAAATCTCCGCCAGCAGGCGGCCCAGGACGAGGACCTGGCCCGGCTCGTCGACTTGGGCGTCGACGGTGACCTTCGCCGAGACCTCGTAGTCGAAGGCACTGAGGGTGAGCCCGTCGGTGCTGGCGTCGAGCAGCACACCCGCCAGCACGGGTACGGGCGGCCGGTTGGACAGGCCACGGACGGCCCAGGTCACGGCTTCGGCCAGGACATCGCGATCGACGATGAGCTTCACGTACTAACCATCCTTGCTGAGGGAGGCTTGTTCCAGAACAAACTTCGAAGTGTCGGGACCCGTGCGGGCGCAGCATGACACTAGTCGGGGTGCTGTGGCAGCCGCTACTACGGGTGGTCGTCCGGAAATCCCCAGTCGGCAATGGCGAAAACGCCATCTTTCTCTGGTTGGTAGTTGTCGTAGCAACTGTGGAAACTGTGGACAACCGGTGCTGCGCGCGTCATACCGCCGGTACGGCGTGTGGAGAACCTGTTGGCCGCCGCTGTGGACAACTCGCGCCGGTCGTGGATGACCGCCGTTGTCCACAGGCTGTCCGCAGTCGGTGTGGTCAACGGAGCGCGGTTGTGCACAGCTGGCACGGTGTCGTCCACCGCCGCATGTGGATGGTCGGTTCGTCACAGTGGCCACGGCGGTCCCACATACACACATGGTTATCCACAGGTTGTGGAGAGAAGGGCGGCCGGCCAGCCGGAACGACGGCCGGAATGGCCTGCCGGCGGTGAGTGTGCCGTGGGGAGGTGGCCGACGACCGCCACCGATTTCCACAGCAGCTGTGGAAATCCTTTGGGTTGAGTAGGCCGAGGAGCGGAACGGGGAGTATCGAAACCGGGACTGGAGGGCAGGCGCGGGACGGCTGGCGACGCTCAGGCGGTGGCGCGGCGGATCTGCGTGGTGAGTTCGCTGATCTGCTCGTAGAGGTGGGCGCGTTCACCCATCAGCTGACGGATCTTGCGGTCGGCGTGCATCACCGTGGTGTGGTCGCGGCCGCCGAACTGCTGACCGATCTTGGGCAACGAGAGGTCGGTGAGCTCACGGCACAGGTACATCGCGATCTGCCGGGCGTTGACCAGGGTGCGCGAGCGCGACGACCCGCACAGTTCCTCCACGGACAGGCCGAAGTACTTGGCGGTCTGGCGCATGATGGCCGTCGCGCTGATCTGGCCGGAACCGGAGCTGGGCATCAGGTCCTTGAGCACGCGGCCGGCTAGCTCTTCGGTGACGTGCTGGTTGGAGACCGAGGCGTATGCCGTCACCCGGATCAGCGCACCCTCGAGTTCGCGGATGTTGCTGGGCACCTTGCTGGCGATCAGGCTGAGCACCTGATCGGGCATGTGCATCGAGTCGGCGACCGCCTTCTTGCGCAGGATCGCGATGCGGGTCTCCAGGTCCGGCGGCTTCACATCGGTGGTCAGGCCCCACTCGAACCGTGACCGCATGCGGTCCTCCAGCCCGGAGAGCATCTTCGGGGGCTGGTCGGAGGTGAGCACGATCTGCTTCTCGCTGTTGTGCAGCGCGTTGAAGGTGTGGAAGAACTCCTCCTGCGTGCCGTCCTTGCCCTGCAGGAACTGCACGTCGTCGATCAGCAGCACGTCGACGTTGTCGCGGTAGCGCTTCTGGAAGCTGGACGCCTTGTCGTCGCGGATGGAGTTGATGAAGTCGTTGGTGAACTCCTCGGAGTTCACGTAGCGCACCCGCATGTGCGGGTAGTAGTTGCGCACGTAGTTGCCGATCGCGTGCAGCAGGTGCGTCTTGCCCAGGCCGCTGTCGCCATACACGAACAGCGGGTTGTAGGAACGGGCCGGTGTCTCGGCGACGGCCTGCGCCGCGGCACATGCGAAACGGTTGCCGGCACCGATGACGAAGGTGTCGAAGGTGTATTTCGGGTTGAGCCGTGCGTCCTGGACCGGCTCGGTGGTGACCGGCTGCCGCTGGCGGGCGGCGGCGCTGGTGAACAGGTCCTCCTCGACGTCCGCTGGCGGCTCGGGCGCGGGACGCACCGGCTCGGCGGGCTCGTCGTCGGCCGGGCGCAGGCTGTCGTCGACGGTGACCGCGAGCCGGATCTCGGTGCCGAGCTGCTCGCCGAGGGCGGTGCAGATGGGTTCACTGAGGGTGGTCTCGACGAAGACCTTGGTCTGCGGGAACGGAACGGCCAGCAACGCGGTGCCGCCGACGAGTCCGGCGAGCCGGGCCAACCGCAGGTAGGCGCGATCACGCGCCGGTATGCCGGAGTCCTCGATGCCGAGCATGGCACCGTGCCAGACGTGAGCGAGGTCGATGTCCTGATCGCTCACAACGCTGGGTCCTCCCTGACAAGCGGCGTACCGGGATCGGCGAGATCTCGACGGATGATTCGGCGGGTGTCTCGGTGAACACCGAGGTCGCCGGCAGACATGCTACGCCGTTAATCCACATGGTTATCCACAGGCTGTGAATGAAGAAATGGGTGACGACATGGCCGCGACGTGCGGGACCGACCTGGAAGACGCCGACGCTAACAACTCCGACCGGCACCCGGCAAGCCGGTCGACGAAGAAAGTTCGGACCGTTCGGCGTGGCGGCTGGTGTTCGCGGGTTCGGCGGCTTTTGATGGGCGGTTCGGCGTGCGTGGAACGCGACGTCGCTCGGTTTGACCCCCGCTACGGGCGGCCCGTATCGTAGCTCCGAGCCTTCTTCGCTCATGCCTGCCTGGACCAGCACGGTTCCCTGCGGTGGGCGGATCGGCCCGCGGTGACGGGTCGTGACGAAGATCCCGATGACCGACGCACGACCGGGCCCGCCCTGGGCCCGCACATTCCGACGGAGACGACAGTGAGCAAGCGCACCTTCCAGCCCAACACCCGCCGCCGCGCCAAGGTGCACGGCTTCCGCCTGCGGATGCGCACTCGCGCCGGCCGTTCGATCCTGTCGGCGCGCCGTGCCAAGGGCCGCGCCAAGATCTCGGCCTGAGGGTTCTCCTCGGCTCCGCGTTGGCCGGGCGACCGTGCTGCCGACGACCCACCGACTGCGCGACAGTGCGGATTTCTCCGCAGTGTTGCGCAGTCGTCGTTCTGGGCGGGCGCCGGGACCCCGGCTGGTGGTGACCGTCGGCCGCTCCGACACCGACACGCCGCGGGTAGGTCTGGTGGTCTCCAAGGCGGTCGGCAACGCGGTGGTCCGCAACCGGACCAAACGCGTCCTGCGACACCGGATGGCGACGCTGTTGCCGGTGGTGCCGGATCACATCGACGTGGTGATCCGCGCCAACCCGGCGGCCGGGTCCGTGTCGGCCGAGCTGCTGCGCAGCGACCTGGACCGTCAACTGCGCACTGCGATCGAACGGCGCCGGTGACGACATGTCGGTGACCTGGATCCTGGCGCGGCCGTTCGTCTGGCTGGTGCGCCTCTACCAATTGCTGATCTCCCCTCTGCTCCCGCCGAGTTGCCGGTTCACGCCGTGCTGCTCGTCATACGCCATCACGGCGCTGAACCGGTTCGGTGTCTTCAAGGGCAGCTGGCTGACCGTGCGCCGGCTCGCTCGATGCCACCCATGGAACCCTGGCGGCGTGGACCACGTTCCGCCTGTTGTCACTGCGGACGACTCCGGTGCACCTGCGCCGGCGCCGCTCAAATAGAAGGACCCCGCCATCTACAACTTCTTCGACACGATCCTGTACCCGCTCGAATGGTTCGTCGCCTTCGTCATGGTGGGTTTCCACAAGATCTTCACCGCCATCGGTCTGCCGGCCGCCAATGGCTGGACGTGGGCGCTGTCGATCGTGGGCCTCGTGCTCGTGCTGCGCATCATGCTGATCCCGCTGTTCGTCAAGCAGATCAAGTCGTCGCGGCGGATGCAGCTCATCCAGCCCGAGATCCAGAAGATCCAGAAGAAGTACAAGGGCAAGAAGGACGCCGAGTCTCGTCAGAAGATGACTGAGGAGACGATGGAGCTCTACAAGAAGGCGGGCACTAACCCGTTCTCCTCCTGTATGCCGATGCTGCTGCAGTCGCCGTTCTTCTTCGCGCTGTTCCGCGTCCTGGACCGACTCAAGGACATCGGCTCCGGCCACCACGACCCGATCGGCTGGATGACGCAGAGCCTGGCGCGTCAGGCCGAGCAGTCGACGCTGTTCAACGTCCGGTTGTCCTCGGCGTTCCTGCACCCGGGCGAGTCGCCCGTCGCGGCGGTGCGCACGCTGTGCATCGCGCTGATCATCATCATGTCGGTCACGGTCTTCACCACTCAGCACCAGCTGATGCGCAAGAACATGCCCGCGTCGGCCCTCGACAACCCGATGGCCAAGCAGCAGAAATACATCATGTACATCATGCCGGTGTTCTTCGCGATCTCCGGCGTGAACTTCCCGATCGGTGTGCTGCTCTACTGGGTGACCACCAACCTGTGGACCATGGGCCAGCAGTTCTACACGATCCGCCGGATGCCGGCGCCCGGATCCGAGGCGGAGAAGGCGCTCGAGGCGCGTCGGGCCGCCAAGGGCAAGCCGATCACCAAGCTGAGCATCCCCGGCCTGCACAAGACCGAGGACGAGGAGCCTGCGGATGCGTCCGTCGAGCTGGCCAAGTCCAAGACACCACCCGGCACGCCGGGCCTGGTCACCGCCGACGGCGGCACCGCCGGAAAGGCGGGCGGCCAGCGCGTGCAACCCAAGCGCAACAACAACAAGAAGCGCAAACGCTAGCCCCACTTGTCAACGGCGCCGGCGACGAGGCGGTGGGCGAAGCCCGGTCACCGCACTTGCGTCAGGGCCGGCGCCACAGACTTCGTGTTCCCTACACGTTCGACGCACGTTCAATGCACCCGGGAGTGAAGAATGACTGACGTGACCACCGACGATGCCCCCGCGGCCGACGATGCAGCGACCGAATCGAGCGCTGCAGCTCCGGCCGTCTCGACCAAGGCCGTGGACCTGGACCGCGAGGGTGAGGTCGCCGCGGACTTCTTGGAGACACTGCTCGATATCGCCGACCTGGACGGCGACATCGACGTCGACGTGGATGGTGACCGGGCCTCGGTGTCCATCGTGGACTCCGAAGACGGGCGGGTGCCTCGTCGCCTGGTCGGCCAGAACGGCAAGGTGCTCGACGCGCTGCAGGAACTCACTCGCCTGGCGGTGCAGGCCGAGACCGGCAACCGCAGCCGACTGATGTTGGACGTCGCCGGCTTCCGCGCGGATCGGCGCGCGGAGTTGGTCAAGATCGCCCAAGACGCGGTCACCTCGGTCAAGGGCGACGGTCAGCGCGTGGCGCTGGACCCGATGTCGGCGTTCGAGCGCAAGGTCGTGCACGACGCGGTGCTCGCCGAGGGCCTGCGCTCCGAGTCGGAGGGCGCCGAACCACGTCGCTTCGTGGTGGTTCTGCCCTCGGACGACTGACCGCGTTCCACGTGAAACACGAACACTCCGCGCACGGCTCTCGGCCGCTGGAGACTGCCCCGGTCCCTGCGGCGCCCGCTGCCGCGGCGCGTCTCTTCGGCGACCGGCTGCCCATCGCGCAGCAGTATGCGGAGTTGTTGGCGGGCTCCGGCGTCATCCGCGGACTGCTGGGGCCACGCGAGGCGCCGCGATTATGGGAACGGCACATCCTCAACTGCGCGGTGATCACCGAGCTGATCGACACCGGCAGCACGGTGGTGGACGTCGGCAGCGGCGCCGGGCTGCCGGGCCTGGTGATCGCGATCCGCCGCCCTGATCTGACCGTGACATTGGTCGAGCCGTTGCTGCGCCGGGTGCGCTGGCTGGACGAGGTGGTGCAGACGCTCTCGCTGTCCAACGTGACGGTGGCCCGAGGACGCGCCGAGGCGCTCTGGGACGACGTCGGCCCGGCCGACGTGGTGACCTCACGCGCCGTGTCGGCACTGGAGAACCTTGCCGTCTGGTCCGTCCCGCTGGTTCGTCCTGGCGGCTGGTGGTTGCCGATGAAGGGCTCCACCGTGGCCGAGGAGATCGACGCGAGTCGTGAACTGCTGACGTCAGTCGGCGTCACTGCGGTCGAGGTGGTGGAATGCGGTGGTGATGTGCTGGACGAGCCCACCACGGTCGCGCGTTTGACGATCGGCACACCGCGCCGGCTGAGCAAGAGCGGCGCGAAGAAGGGCGGCGGCACACGGTCCTCGAAGCACGTGGCGCGTTCCGGCGCTCGCCGCACGCGCTGACCGCGGATGCTGCGCCACTACTCAACACGGCGGTGAGCGATATCGCTTCGCTGCAGGACGACGAACGGAAGGCGAACGGTGAGCACACTCTCGCTGCCCACGGGCTGGCAGGGACCTGCAGACGTATCGACGAGTCCCGAGCCGGTCGGCTGGCGTAACGCCGCCCGGCTCGCGCCGACGGTCGAAGTCGGCGCTCTGTACCCCGTGCCCGCGGGGGCGACCGAAGCAGCGCGACACGTCGTCCCGGCTTCTGGTGATGTTTCCCGTGAAACGGTGCCGTCGAGCGTTTCCCGTGAAACCACCGTCGCGGGCGCGGCCGAGGACATAGCGACCGTGCCTCCTGTCACGGAGACGCCCACCGCATCCCCGCTCGCCGATCAACTGGTGGACGAGGCGCGGCGGCGCGAGCGGCTGGCGCAGGGCGCTGTCCACGCGCCCGCGCAACCGCGGATCCTCACCATCTCGAACCAGAAGGGCGGGGTGGGCAAGACCACGACGACGGTCAATGTGGCGGCCGCACTGGCCCAGTTCGGTCTGCGCGTGCTGGTCATCGACATCGACCCGCAGGGCAACGCGAGCACGGCGCTCGGCATACCGCATCACGCCGAGGTCCCGAGCATTTACGACGTCGTGGTCGACGACGACGAACTCGCCGGCGTGCTGCAGGAGTGCCCGGACATACCCGGCCTGTGGTGCGCGCCGGCGACGATCGATCTGGCCGGCGCCGAGCTCGAGCTGGTGTCACTAGTGGCACGTGAATCACGGCTGAAGCGGGCCATCGATCAGTATCAGGCGGACCCCGGCCCGGCGGGACGCTTCGACTTCATCCTGATCGACTGCCCGCCCAGCCTCGGCCTGCTGACCGTGAACGCCTTCGTTGCGGCCGAGGAAGTGTTCATCCCCATCCAGTGCGAGTACTACGCGCTGGAGGGGTTGAGCCAGTTGCTGAAGAACATCGAACTGATCCGCGCGCACCTCAACCCTCGGCTGCACGTCTCCACCATCCTGCTGACCATGTATGACGCCCGCACGCGACTGTCCGCACAGGTGGCCGAGGAAGTGCGTGCCCACTTCACCGATCAGGTCCTGAGGGCCTCGATCCCGCGCTCGGTGCGCATCTCGGAAGCGCCGAGCCACGGGCAGACCGTGCTCACGTACGATCCGTCGAGCAGCGGCGCGCTTTCGTACGCGGAGGCTGCCAAGGAGCTCGCCGCACAAGGCACTACGATCGACCAGTGAGCGAAAAACGACGCGGCCTCGGACGTGGGCTGGGCGCACTGATACCGACGGCACCCGCACCGACCACCGGCACGCCCCGACCGTCCGACGTCTTCTTCCCCGGCGGTGGTTCGGTGGCTACCACCGCCCAGCACCAGGATTCCAGTGAGCGTTTCACGGGAAACATGGCGCGGTCCGCAGTTGCGGAAAGCGCAGCGGCGGACTCGATCACCGGTGCGGCGCCCGAAGGCTCGGCGATGCTCGACGCCGGCACGAACGAGGGGGAGGATCCGTCGACGGCGACCAACGCCTCTGACGACCAGTTGCAGGAAGTGCCCGGCGCGACCTTCGCCGAGCTGCCGGTAGACCAGATCCGGCCCAACCCGCGCCAACCGCGGACCGTCTTCGACGAGGACGAACTGGCCGAGCTGGTGCACAGTGTGCGTGAGATCGGCGTGCTCCAGCCGATCGTGGTGCGGAAGCTGACCGCCGCTGATGCCGCCGAGGCGGGCGTCGGGTACGAGCTCATCATGGGCGAGCGCCGGCTGCGCGCCAGCCGGGGTGCGGAGAAGGCGACGATCCCCGCCATCATCCGCAGCACCGACGACGACGACATGCTGCGCGACGCGTTGCTGGAGAACCTGCATCGTGCCCAACTGAACCCGCTGGAGGAAGCCGCGGCATACGGCCAACTGCTGGACGACTTCGACTGCACGCACGAGGAACTCGCCGGCCGGATCGGCCGCTCCCGCCCGCAGATCAGCAACACCCTGCGCCTGCTGAAGTTGCCCGCGCTGGTGCAGCGACGCGTTGCCGCCGGTGTGCTGTCCGCCGGGCACGCCCGCGCCCTGCTCGGGTTGCCGGACGCGGCCGCGATGGAGCGCCTCGCCCAGCGCATTGTTGCCGAGGGCCTGTCTGTCCGCAGCACGGAGGAGATCGTCGCGCTCGGCGGTGACAAGGAGCGTGCCACCCGGCGGTCGCCGCGCGCCGGCCAGCACCACCCGCAGCTGGACAATCTGGCGGCAAGCCTGTCGGATCAGCTCGACACCCGGGTCAAGATCTCCCTCGGCAAGAGCCGCGGCAAGCTCACCGTCGAGTTCGCCAGCGTCGAGGATCTGAACCGCATCATGGACCAGCTCGGCGTCCACAGCGAACGCTGATCGAGGAGCGACGAAGCAGCAGCTCGAGACCACGCGTGATGGCCAACAGGACGAGGTGAGCACCGAGGGGTGGCGAGTTGGCCACCTCGCAACCCACTCACATCACATCCGGCGGACCGTTGCTGCAGGACAAGCGAAAAGCGGTGTCCCCCAACACAATTCGGGGACACCGCTGGTGGAGCGAGAGGGACTCAGCCGATGAAGGGCTCGAGCTCCTTGACCAGCTTCGGCTTCGGCATGACGCCGACGATGCTCTTGACGACCTCACCGTTCTGGTAGACGTTCAGCGTCGGGATGCCGGTGATGCCGTACTTGGCGGAGGTGGCCGGGTTGTCGTCGGTGTTGAGCTTGACGACGGTCAGCTTGTCGGCGTTCGCCTCGGCAATCTCGTCGATGATCGGAGCGATCATCTTGCACGGTCCGCACCAGGGCGCCCAGAAGTCGACGAGCACCGGCTTGTCGCTCTTGAGAACGTCGGCCTCGAAGGTGGCGTCGGAGGTGTCCTTGGTGTTCGCACCCATGTCGGATGTTCCTTTCATTGTGATGATGTATGCCGAAAGGCCTTGGGAAATAAGAGGTTTCAGGCGTTGACGGTCTGGGCGGCGTCCGCAGAGGGTGCGCCCGCCTCGTCCCGCGCGGCCAGGAAACGCTCGGCGTCGAGCGCCGCCGAGCAGCCGGTGCCGGCAGCGGTGATCGCCTGACGGTAGGTGTGGTCGACCAGGTCGCCGCAGGCGAAGACGCCCGGCAGGTTGGTCGCCGTGGTGCCCTGAGCGACCAGCACGTAACCCTCGTCGTCAGTGTCCACCTGACCCACGACAAGCTCATTGCGCGGCAGGTGCCCGATGGCGACGAACACTGCGGAGGTGTCGACCTCGCGGGTCTCGCCGGTGCGAGTGTCGGTGAGAGTCACCGAGCTGACCTTCGGGTCGCCGTGGATGCCGGTGACCTGGCTGTTCCAGGCGAAGTCGATCTTGTCGTGCGACAGGGCGCGGTCGGCCATGATCTTGGATGCGCGCAGCTCGTCGCGGCGGTGCACCACGGTGACCTTCTGGGCGAAGCGGGTCAGGAAGGTGGCTTCCTCGATGGCCGAGTCGCCGCCACCGACGACCATGATGTCCTGATCGCGGAAGAAGGCGCCGTCACAGGTGGCGCACCACGAGACGCCGTGACCGGACAGCCGCTTCTCGTCCTCCAGTCCGAGCTCGCGGTAGGCCGAACCCATGGCGAGGATGACCGCGTGCGCCTCGTGCACGTTGCCCTCGCCGTCGGTGATCCGCTTGATGTCTCCGGTCAGGTCGACCGATGTGACGTCGTCGCGGACGAGGTCGGCGCCGAAGCGTTCAGCCTGTTCGCGCATCTGCATCATCAGCTCGGGTCCCATGATGCCCCCGGCGAAACCCGGGTAGTTCTCGACCTCGGTGGTGTTCATCAGCGCACCGCCGGCGGTGACCGACCCCTCGAACACCAGCGGGTGCAGGTTGGCGCGGGCGGCATACACGGCGGCGGTGTAACCGGCCGGCCCGGAACCGATGATGATCAGGTTGCGAGGCTCGCTCACGGAGTGTCCTAACTTTCGGCAGTTGGTCGGGGCTGCGCCCGACCGGGTCGGCGGTGGTCCGCCCGCTCGGCGGGCTCGTAGAGCACAACAGATGGTATGTCGGGAATGTTCCGTGCCGTACATGTGCTCCCGGCGTGGTGTTCTCACCGCAGACGGACGCCGGGCGGTGTGACCGTCCGGAGTGCAGGGGAACGTGCAGCGACGTCGTTCGAGGGGCTCAGAGTGCGCGCGGCGCTGCGTAGGGCCGGGAGTCCTTGCTGCAGCTGGACGAAACCGCGAACGCGGTCTTCGCGCCGTGGTTGGTGACCACGATGATCAAGGCGGGCTTGCCGTCATACGTGGCCAGATCGACCTTGATGCTCGACGGATCGTCCAGCAGCGAGCCACCGATGGTGCGTACGCACTGCACGATGGCCTGCGGTTTGGCGAGCGCACCGAACTGCGCCAGCAGCGAGGCGTCCGGAGATTGGCCGGCCGTGCCGTTCGCCATACTCGCCGCCTGGGTGTCGAAGGACGCCCCGGTGTAATGGGTGCCGGTGCTCTCCACCTGCACGCGATCGGCGAGCTGGGCGGTGCTGATGGTGTGCTGGGCGCTCCCGGACGGGAGGGCCGTCACCGGCGCGTTGTCGTGCCGCAGCGCGTTGACACCGACCACCGCCACGGCTGCCACAGCGGCCGCGGCCACCAGACCACCGACGGCCGGCATCCAGCGTCGCCGGCCCGACCGGTCGCCGGAGCGCCCGGTGCGGGTCAGCGGGGTGACGTTGTGGTGCTCCTGCTGGCCGCCGGTGCGTTCCTGCGCCAGGGCAGCGGTGATCCGGTCCTGGACATCCTGCGGCATCGGCCCGGGAGCGGGCAGCGAACGCAACAGGTCGCGCATACCTGTCGGATCGTTCTCGAAGTCGTCATCGGGAGGTGTCCTCACGGCTTCCTCCAATCGGTTCAGTAGCTGGGACGACGAATGCCAGGGCATGGTTCCGTGCTGCCCCGGGGCAGTCCGGTGGTGAGGAGACCACCATCAGTCCAGGGTCCGACGTGCGAGCGGACCCTGCGGTTCCCTCCCTCATCAGGTGCCGCCGGCGTAACCGTCCCCGTGCTTGTCGCGCAGCAGCTCGGCCAGTGCCGAACGGCCGCGTGCGCACCGGGACTTGATGGTGCCCTCGGCGACGCCGAGCACCTGCGCGGCCTCGGCCACCGGCAGACCCTGCATGTCCACCAGCGTCAGCGCCAGCCGCTGTCCCTCGGGGATCTTGCCCAGCGCCTCCTGCACGTCCAACCGCACGACCGTGCTGCCGTGCACGTCGTGCCGGTCGGCCAGGTCGTACTCCGGTAGCTCCGAGGTCGGTTTGATCCGGCGCAGCCGGTCCAGGCAGGCGTTGACGATGATGCGGTGCAGCCAGGTCGTCACCTGAGCGTCGCCGCGGAAGGAGTCTGCGCGGCGGAACGCCGAGATGAAGCCGTCCTGGACGGCGTCGGCGGCGATCTCCGGGTCGCGGGTGGTGCGCAGCGCGACCGCCCACATGCGGTCCTTGTGCCGCCGGAAGAGTTCGCCGAACGCGTCGGGATCGCCCGCACAGTGTGCCGCCAGCAGGTCCCGGTCGTTGGTCCCGGCCAGCTCGGTCACGGGTAGACCTTGACGTCGTTGATGCGCTCCTGGAACCGGCCGTTGTCCTGCTTGCTGAGCTTGGTGACCCAGAGGGTGATGTATCTCGCCTGGACGCCGTTCAGCTGCGCGGTCTGGGTGCCCTGGCCGGTCAACGTGGTCTCCGGGTCACGCGAGCTCACCGGCTCGATGTGGTCGCTGACGAAGAATTTGATCGTCGACGGACCACCGGTGGTGGTGATCTTCACGCTGCCGACGGTCTGCACGCTCCCCAGGTCGAGCAGGAGCCCGGTGCCCTGGCCGCCGCCGCGGCCGTCGGCGGTGCTGTAGTCGTAGCTCTGCCAGTAGGAACCGGGGTCCTCGTCGGCGGCCTTGGCGGCCAGTCGGGAGTTGTCGCCGCCGTTGATGCCGTATGACGTCACGCGCTGGATGGTCACCGGTGTGGCGGTCGGTGTGGGCTTTGCGCTCGTGGTCCTGGACGCCGGTGCCGAGGCACTCCCCGACGACGTGGCGGCGCCCGCGGAGGTACTGCTGGTCGAGGGCTTGGACGAGCCGCCGATGCCGCGCAGCCCGATCGCAGCGAAGACCACGGCGACGACGACCAGCAGGCCGACGATCACCAGCGCCAGCCGGCTGCTCTGGTTGTCGGCCTCGAAGTGACCGTCCAGGCCGGGAACCGGTGGTTCGAGATCGGTGAACGACGGGTCGTAGTCGCCCCTGGGGTCGCCACCGAAATCGTCGTCCAGATCGTCCCGCGGCGCTGCGGCGCGTGCGCGGGCCCGCGCCAGATCGGCGCCGGAGATCTGCGCCGTCTCGTCGCCGGTGTCGGTGCTGCCATTGCCGGCGGCCGTGGCCACGCCGGCCCGCGGCAGCGCGGTCCGGGTCGGGACGGCCTCGGTGGCCGGTGCCTCGTCGTGGGCCCGCTCCTCGAGAGCTCGATCGTCGTCGGCCGAGCCGGTCCCGGCGAGCGCCCCGCGGCCGCCACCGGGCACGGCGGCCAGGGTCGCACCGGGCCGGCGACCCGAGCCGGTCGTCCGGCGGGTCGAGGTGGTCACCCGCTCGGAGGACCAGGGTGCCAGCTGCCGGGCGAGCTCGCCCGGAGTGCGGGGGCCCTCGTCGGCGCCCAGCGTGGTCCGGCACAGCGTGTCCAGGTCGCCGGGCACTCCGGACACCAGCTCGCTGGGAGCCGGGAGCTCGCCGTCCGCGCGGCGGGTGACGTCCTGCAGACCGGGCACCGACTCCTCACCCGGCCAGCGGCGGGTCAGCCCGGCATACACGATCTGCACGAGCGCCACGGTGTCGGCGCGGGAGGCTTCCTCCGAGGAGAGTTCGTCCGCGCCGGCGAGGGCGGCGTCGGTGGGCAGGCCGAGCACGGACACGGCACCGTCGGGTGAGGTGACGATGTCGTGCGGTGTCAGCTGCAGGTGGTGCAGACCGCGCGCCGAGGCGGCGCCGAGACCACTGGCGGCCTCGCCGACCATCCGGCGCACCTCCTCGGGGGGCAACGGGTCGAACTGCAGCATGGCGGCGATCGAGTCGGCGCCGTGCAGCGCCTCGGTGATGACGTATGCCGTCCCGTCCTGCGTGCCGACGTCGAGCACGCGCGGCAGGTGACGGTCCTCCACACCCGCGGCGCGGCGGGCACTGTCCAGGGCCGCTTCGGCGTGGTCGGAGTCCGCTGCGAAGACGGTGGCGGTCACTTCCCGGCCCAACGTGGCGTCGGTGGCGATCCACAACTCCTGGTCACCACGTCCCGCCAGCTTGCGGGTCAGCGTGTAGCGCTGCGCCAGCACGGTGTTCTCGCCGATGGCTTGCACCTGACCAACGCTCCCTGTTCGCCGTTCGTGTGCCGCGTCGGCGCGGCTCCCATGGTGATCCGTGCCCGTCGCCGCCGCGCACGCATCGGCCACATCCTAAAAGGCCGACCGGCGCAGTCCGGCGGGGACACGCGCCGGGAAGCCCGATCCGCGGCGCGGACGGCGGATCGGCAGCCGTCAGCGACCGATCAGTCGTCGTACGCCGCCGAGCCGGCCGGACACCGCGCCGATGAGTTCCTCGACCTCCTTCACGTGCAGCCGACGGGAGAACAGCACATAGAGGACGAGGAAGACGGCCGCGGCGACGGCGAAGACGATGAAGTTGGCGATGCGAGTGTCGTGGCCGGTGACCAGTCCGGTGCCGTACCGGGCGGCGAACGCGATCGCCACCGCGATCACCGAGGCGACGGCGAGACGGGCCCACGTCTGCGCGACGCCGACCATCCGCAAGCCGGGCAGCTGCTGGTCCCGCAGCCAGCGGTAGCCGATGGTCGCCTCGACGAAGTAGGCGATCGATCCGGCCAGGCAGACGCCGAAACCCCGCCAGTCGTCCGGCAGTAGGACGCACGGCACGGCCAGCACACTGGTGATGATGGTGCACCACACCTGCATCTTGAACGGCGTCTTGGCGTCCTGGTAGGCGAAGAGCGCGCGCTGCACGACGACGCACACCGTGAACGGCACCAGGCCGATCAGCAGCGCGATCGTCTGTCGCTCGACCGCGGTGGCGATGGGCGGGTAGAAGGCGGCGGCCAGCGGCCCGGCGGCCACCAACGCACCGAAGGTCGCCGGCATGGTCGCCACGGAGGACAACCGCAGGCTGAACTCGGTGTCCTGGGCCACTGCGCGGGTGCGTCCCTCATGGGCGGCTCGTGACATGCGGGTGAAGAGCGCGGTGACCAGGCTGAGGGTCACCAAGGAGTGGGGCAGCATGAAGAAGAGGAATGCGTAACCCTGCGCCTGGTTGGCCGAGCCGATCCCGTTGAGCAGGTTTCCGGTGACCAGGAAGACGCCGAGCTGCTGCACGATGACCGCCGCGAACGCCCACCCCGCGATCGTGGACGTGTTGCGCAACCCCACCCCGCGGAAGGAGAAGTTGGGCGCCCAGGTGTAGCCGGACCGTCGCAACGGGATGATCAGCACCACCGCCTGGGCGACGATGCCCAGTGTCGCCGATCCGGCGAAGATCACCACCATCGACGTCGTCCACCGGGACGGGTCGCCGACCTCCCGATGGTGCTGTGCGAGCAGCCAGACGATGCCGGCGATCGCGAAGACGTTCGCCAGTGCCGGGGACCACATGAGTGCGCCGAACCGGCTGCGGGCGTTGAGGATCTCGCCGAGCAGAGTGTAGAGACCGTAGAAGAACAGCTGCGGCATACAGATGAGGGTGAAAAGGATGCCCAGACGCCAGGTGTCGCCGCTGGCATGGACGTAGCCGATCTTGAAGACCAGCGGGGAAGCCACCATGAAGAGCACGGTCGCGCCGAGCAGGATCGACATGGCGAGCGTGAGGATCCGGTCGGTGTAGGCCTTGCCTCCGTCCGGGTCCTTCAGCGCGCGGGTGATCTGCGGGACCAGCACCGCGTTGATGACGCCGCCGGCCAGCAGCAGATAGATCTGGTTCGGGATCTTGTTGGAGGTCTCCCAGACGTTGCCGGCCACGCCGATGATGACCGCGGCCATCAGGATGGTGCGCACGAAGCCGAGCGCGCGGGAGACCAGGGTGCCCGCGGCCATCACCGCGCTGGCCCGGCCGATGCCCCCCTCGGGCGCCGGTGCCGGTGCCGCCGCGGCGGGCGCCTGCGGCAGCGCATCCGGGTCCGCACCCCGGGCGATCGCGTCCCGGCGGGCCCGGACGACCTCCGGGTCGGGCATCGGCAGATAGCCGGAGTCCTCGCCCATCCAGGCGGCATACAGCGAACCGAGGCTGCCCTGGCTTTCGGGCGCGTTCTGCTGGACCTGGGCGCGCAGGTCCGACTCGGCGTACAGCTGGCCCAGGCTGGGTCGGCTCTCGTCAGTCATCGGTGTCGCTGCCCTCGCCTCGATCTGTGGTCTGCTGTGCGGTGGTCTCGCCGGCATCGACGATGGCGTCCTCCGGGGTCGGCGCGTCCGTGGCCACCGGCTGCTCGGAGGCGGTCCGCGGACCTCGGCGTACGGCGCGCCACAGGCCGATCGCGAGGATCAGTGCGGCGAGGACGCCGAGTACCCACATGATCCACCCGGAGGTCGGGTGCACGTTGATCTTCAGCTGTGCCGGCGCGTCCGTGTCGGTCAACGCCGTCCCGTCGGGTGCCCGCAGCACCGCGTCCAGCGGCACCGTGCCGCCACCGACCGCCTCGATGTGGAAATGGACGGCGGCGCGGGCACCGGCACCGATGTCGACCTGCTGCGGCGAGTCGGTGACCCGGACGAGGTACTTGCGCCGTTGCAGCTCCACCTGGACGTCGTGCACCGGCCGGTTGAGTTCGTTGGAGACGGTGAGGCTGATGTCGCCGGAGTCGGCGAAGAAATTGATCGTGGACGAGCGGATGCTCAGCTTGTGCAGCATGGCCACGACCGCGGCATGGTCCCGATCGGCGACGACGTGCAACTTCGCGGCGCCGCCGCGCCAGCGCGTGGAGCCGATGATGTCCAGTGCCCGCTTCCGTTCGGGCATGACGTCGTCACCGCCGACCAGAACGCTCTGCAGGGCGGACAGGTCCGCCCGAGCATCGTGCAGGGCGGCGAGCTCGTCGGCCGTGACGGCTTTCGCCGGGACGGTCGGTGTCGAGCCGCCCTGGGCAGGGGTCTTCAACAGGGTGGTCACCGGAGCCGTGCGCAGGGCAGCGGTCGACTGCGCGCCGGTCCGCAGGCCCACCCAACCGGCCGTCTGGAGCGCGTCGATCCGGGCCGCCAGCTGGGTCGGGTTGGCACCGCCGGAACGGGGCGCCACCAGTGCGATCGACCGCGGTGTGCCCGGTGACTGCTGGTAGAGAGCGAGCAGCTGGGTCAGTAGCCGACCGGTCTGCGCGCCCGGCGAAGTGCTGGCCCCGCTGAAGACACCGGACAGCGACTCGTCATACGTCAGGACACCGGAGGTGCCGGCGGCGCGATAGATGGCGGTCGGGGCGTCCGGTCGCCGGACGGCGCGTTGGGGCAGCAGGGCGACTGCTCGGGCCTTGCTGCCGGCGGCGAGTTGCGTGGTGTAGGAACTGACGGCCGCGCCGGGCAGGTCGCCGGTCGGCCAGACGAGCCGGACGTCACCGAGCGCGGTGACCCGGTCGGGCAGGACGCGCGCGAAGTCACGCGACACCAGCGACTGCCCCGGCTTGCCCAGTCCGTGCAACGCGGTCAGGTCCGGGTCGTCCGAGGGCAGCCACCACACCGACTGCTCGGAGCCCAGCCCGGTGAGCCGGTCGGTGAGCCCGTCCACCGCCGCGTCGATCCGGCCCTGGGGGGTGTCCGGCGGGGTGCTGGTCTGCGAGGAGGAGGGCGACGGTGACGACGAGGAAGAGGACGAGGAGGAAGATGGTGACGAAGCCGACGACGACGGCGTGCCCGAGCCGCTCGCCGCGCCCGATGCGGTGCTCGTCGGGTCGGGCGTGCCGCCGCTGCCGGAGGCCCGGCCGGTGGACCCCGCACCGGTCGATCCCGCCGATGCTCCGGTCGACGCCGGGGACGACGACTGCTCCGGCGATCCCGTGGCGCCGGACGGCGACCCCGCCGACGAATTCGACGAGGGGCTCGACGAGGGGCTCGAGGCACTGGCCGCGGCGGAGGGGACGTTGTCGTCGGAGGGTGCCGGGGGGTCGATCAGCGCCGGGTCCACCGCGAAGACGACCGGGTCGCCGGCCAACGCGTCCAAGGTGCGTTGCACCAGCGAGTCGGGTCCGACCGCGCGCTCCCACGCCGCCGCCCGCGCGGACCCGGTCGGCCCGAAGAGGTCCGGATCGGCCGGCAGGGTCAGCGGCACGACGATGCTCACCCGCAACGGCGACGTGACCGCGGAGTTCTGCAGCTGCAGGGCGCTGCGCGCCATACCCCGTATGGCGGAGGCGGCCGGCCCGCCGTCGGTGACCGTGACGGTCATCGGCAAGGAGGCCAGGCCGTAGTCGTAGGACAGCTTCTTGCCGGGGATGGTGACCGAGAACGGCGTGCTGCTGCCGGGCGCCAGGGCGCCGGCCCTGCCGGACGCGACCTCGGTCAATGGGACGTCGAGCGTCCCCGAGATCCAGCCGTCCGCGGCGCTGCGTGTGTCGAGCAGGTGGTCGCCGCTGACCGAGACGTGCACCATCGGGTTGTCCAGGGTGGCCGACCCGATGTTGGTGATGGTGCCGGTGACGGTGACCGCCTGCCCGGCGGATGAGACGGCCGGCAGGTTGGCGCCCAGGCTGATCCGGGCAGTCGACGACTTCGGCGCCGCCGTCGCGGCCGCGGAGGGCGCAGCAGCGGCGGGCGACATACCTGCAGTGACACCAGCGGCGAACAGTCCGAGCAGGAGCGCGAGCAGGGCGGCCCCGAGAGCGAGTGGGTGACCCGGCCGGTGGTCAGGCCGTCGGCGCCAGGTATTGCCAGGCTGTTTGGACGATGCGTCGCTCATTGGGGAAGGTCAGCTTCCGCTGCACACGGTCCAGGCGGAACCAGCGCGCGTCGACGGCCTCGTGATCGGGGTCGCCGTCGATGCTGATCTCGCCACCGAGTGCCTCCAACATGTAGTGATGGACCCGCTTGTGAATGCGCAACTGCGGGGTGCTGAACCAATAATCGATCGTGCCCAGGGTGACCAGGGCACGTCCGATGATGCCTGTTTCCTCCTGGACTTCGCGAACCGCCGTCTCGACCAGTGTTTCGCCCGGCTCCACGTGGCCCTTGGGCAGGCACCACTCCAATCGGCCGGCCCGGTTGTGCCGCGCGATGAGCGCGATCCAGGCGTAACCACCCGCCACGTCGATGATGACGCCACCGGCCGAGGTCTCCTCCACGGCAGGCAGCCGCCGCACGGGGCGGTCGGTGCGCGGTGGATAGAGGCTCATCTCGACACTCTAAACCGGACTCGCCGGGACGTGAGCCGATCCGACGAACGGGACGGCTGCCCGCACCCGCCTCGGGGCCTGTATCACGAGTCGCTCGGGCGCCCCTACCCTGTGGTGGTGCCGACGCCCCACCCCGACGATTCCGTGACACCCCCGACGACACCCCGGACGACCGCCGCAACCCAGCTGCAGCGACGCGCGGTCGCGCACCTGGCACCGGTGCTGCCGCTGCTGCAGGAGCTCGGCGGCATCTTCACCGCCGACGGTCACGAGGTGGCACTGGTGGGCGGCCCGGTGCGCGATGCGTTCCTGGGACGGGAGTCGACCGACCTGGACCTGACGACCTCCGCACGACCCGACCGGATCGAGGCCCTGCTCGAGCCCTGGGCCGACACCACCTGGGACATCGGGCGCGACTTCGGCACCATCGGCGCCCGCAAGGGCGACACGATCGTCGAGGTGACGACCTACCGCGCCGACGCCTACGACCGGCAGACCCGCAAGCCGGTGGTGAGCTTCGGCGACTCGTTGACCGAGGACCTGGTGCGCCGGGATTTCACCGTCAACGCGATGGCGCTGCGTCTGCCCGACCTGGAGTTCGTCGACCCGTATGACGGGATGGGCGCGCTCGCTGCGCGCTCGCTGATGACGCCGTCGACGCCGCAGGTGTCCTTCGGGGACGACCCGCTGCGGATGATGCGGGCGGCACGGTTCGCTGCCCAGCTGGGCTTCACCGTCGACCCCCGGGTGCGTGCGGCGATGACCGAGCTGGCCGGGTCGATCGAGATGATCTCCGCCGAGCGGGTGCACGACGAGCTGATGAAACTGCTGCTCGCGCCGGACCCGCGGGCCGGGCTGACCCTGCTGGTCGACACCGGCATCGCCGACCACGTGCTGCCCGAGCTGCCCGCCCTGCGGCTGGAGGTGGACGAGCACCACCGGCACAAGGACGTCTACGAACACTCGCTGACCGTGCTCGAGCAGGCGATGGCGCTGGAGGGACCGCGGGTCGTGCCGGGTCTGGAGGAGCCGGAGCTGGTGCCCGGTCCGGACCTGGTCCTGCGGCTGGCGGCGCTGTTGCACGACATCGGCAAACCGGCGACGCGCCGCTTCGAGAAGGGCGGCGGGGTCTCCTTCCACCACCACGAGATGGTCGGGGCCAAGCTGGTCCGCAAGCGGCTGCGGGAGCTGCGCTTCGACAAGGAGACGATCAAGCAGGTGTCCCGGCTGACCGAGCTGCACCTGCGGTTCCACGGGTATGGCGGCCCGGGCGTCCCCTCCCGGGACCGCTCGGGCGGCGTCGACTCGCAGTGGACCGACTCGGCCGTGCGCCGGTACATCACCGATGCGGGGCCGCTGCTGTCCCGGCTGCATCTGCTCACCCGGTCCGACTGCACGACCCGCAACCGCCGTAAGGCGGCGGCGCTGTCGGCGGCATACGACAGCCTGGAGGTGCGGATCGCCGCGCTGCGCGAGCAGGAGGAGCTGGACGCCGTCCGCCCCGAGCTGAACGGCAACCAGATCGCCGAGACGCTCGGCATCCGGCCCGGCCCGGTGCTCGGCCGGGCCTACCAGCACCTGCTGGCGTTCCGTCTCGACAACGGCCCGGTGGGGCAGGACGCCGCCCGCGCGGAGTTGCTGCGCTGGTGGGCCGAAGAAGGTGCCGAGTAGGTGGTCAGCCGCTGACCAGGGTGGGTGCCGCATGCTTCGACCCCCGCCGCCAGCGCGCCGCGAGCACGGTGTCGACGACATGGTCGGTGTCCAGGCCGTAGTCGGCCAGCAGCGTGGACCGCTCGCCGGCGGGGACGAACTCCACCGGCACGCCGAGCGGTATGACGCGGGTCGACAGGCCCTCCTGGTGTGCCGCCATGGACAGCGCCGCTCCCAGACCACCACCAATCGCGTTGTCCTCCAACGTGATCGCCACCTTGTGCTCCGCGACCAGGGACATCAGCTCCGGCGCCACCGGGTGGATCCAGCGCGGGTCGGCGACCGTGACCGACACGCCCATGCCGGCCAGCCGCCGGGCAGCGTCGACCGCGACCGTCGCCAGCGGACCGCTGGAGACCAGGAGCACCTGGGCGTCCGCGTGATGCGGCGTCAGCAGGTCGACCGGGCCGAGCCGGGTGTGCACACTCACCGGTTGCGGCGCACTGCCCTTGGGATAGCGCAGCACCGTGGGTCCGTCGTCGTGGGCCAGCGCCTCCCGCAGCAGCTCCCGGAGGCGTATGGCGTCACGCGGCGCCGCGATCCGGATGCCGGGCACGCCGCGCAGCATCGACACGTCCCAGATTCCGTGGTGCGACGGACCGTCCGGGCCGGTGATGCCCGATCTGTCGAGCACGAAAGTGACTGGCAGCCGGTGCAATCCGACATCCATCAGCACCTGGTCGAAGGCTCGACCCAGGAAGGTGGAGTAGATCGCCACCACCGGGTGCAGGCCCGAGGTGGCCAGCCCCGCCGCACAGGTGACGGCGTGCTGCTCGGCGATGCCCACGTCGACGATCCGGTGCGGGAAACGCTCCCCGAAGGGCCCGAGCCCGGTCGGCAGGCGCATCGCCGCGGTGAGGGCGACGACGTCGGAGCGTTCCTCGCCGATGGCTGCCAGCTCGGCACCGAAAACCGTTGTCCACGCTTCGGATCGGGCGGCTCCGACCGCACCGCGGCTCACTGCTGAAGGGATCGGTGCTGGACTCACGCTGTGCATCCGGTCCGCTTGGTCCTGCTCCGCCGGCGGATGACCCTTGCCCTTGCGGGTCAGCACGTGCACCACGACCGGGCCGGACTGGGCACGCGCCTCGTCCAGTGCCCGGTGCAGTGCCTTGAAGCAGTGTCCGTCGACGGGGCCGATGTAGTGGAAACCCAGTGCTTCCAGCAGGTTCGACGAGGCGGTGCCCTCGCGCAGCTGGTGCAGGTGGTGCGCCATGGCGCCGACGGTCGGGTCGTAGGAGCGTCCGTTGTCGTTGAGCACCACGACCACCGACCGGTTGCTCGCGCCGAGATTGTTGAGAGCCTCCCACGCCATACCTCCGGTGAGCGCGCCGTCGCCGATCACGGCGACCACCCGTCGACCGCGCCCGATCAGCTCGGAACCGCGCGACAGCCCGTCGGCATACGACAGGGCCGTGGAGGCGTGGGAGTTCTCAACGATGTCGCAGTCGCTCTCCCCGCGGCACGGATAGCCGGACAGGCCGCCCGCGGACCGCAGTTGCTCGAGACGGTCGTCCCGGCCGGTGAGCATCTTGTGCACGTAACTCTGGTGTCCGGTGTCCCACACGATGGCGTCGTGCGGGGCGTCGAACGTGCGGTGCAGCGCGATGGTGAGCTCGACGACGCCGAGGTTGGGACCCAGGTGGCCGCCGGTGCGGGTGACGACGTCGATCAGTCGCCGCCGGATCTGTGCGGCCAGCTCGGGGAGCGCCGTCTCCGGCAGCACCTTGAGGTCACCGGGTGAGGTGACGTGACGCAACAGGTCCGGCGACGACATCACGCCACCGCCGCCCGGATGGTCTGCCGCAACGAGTTGGTGGTGGCGATCACCGCGGTGGGTTCGTAGCCGCAGTGCGCCATACAGTTCGCGCAACGCTCGTCCTTGCCGCGGCCGAACGCCTCCCAGTCGGTGTCCTGGATGAGCTCCTCATAGGTCGACACGTAGCCGTCGTCGAGCAGGTAGCAAGGACGCTGCCATCCCTTGAGGCTGTATGACGGGATGGCCCACGGCGTGCACTCGTAGTCGACCTTGCCCTCCAGGAAGTCGAGGAAGAGTGGCGAGTGGTTGAGCCGCCACTTCTTGCGGCGGCCCTCGCCGAAGGCCTTGGCGAAGAGCGTGCGGGTCTCCTCGACACCGAGGAAGCCCTCCTGGTCCGGGGCCTTCCAGTAGGCGTAGCCGGGGGCGATCTGCATGTTGTCGACCTTGACCTCGTCATTGAGGTAGTTGAGGACGTCGATGACGTCCTGCGGTGAATCACTATTGAACACAGTGGTGTTCGTCATCACCCGGAAGCCGCGCGACTGGACCAGCTTGATCGCCTCGATGGCTGCCTCGAAACCGCCCTCGTGGCTGACCGACGCGTCGTGCCGCTCCTTCATCCCGTCGACGTGGACCATCCAGGAGAAGTTGCGGTGCGGCGTGAACTTGTCGATGTGCCGCTTCATCAGCAACGCGTTGGTGCACAGGAAGACGATCTTCTTGCGGTCCAGCAGCTCCTGCACGATCTCGTGGATCTGCGGGTGCATCAACGGTTCACCGCCGGCGATGGAGACCATCGGTGCGCCGCACTCCTCGATGGCGGCCACCGCCTGTTCGACCGGCATGCGTTGTTTGAGCATGGAGGCCGGCTCCTGGATCTTGCCGCAGCCGACGCACTTGAGGTTGCAGGCGAAGAGCGGCTCGAGCTCCACCAGCAGCGGGTATTTGTCCCGTCCGGCGAGCTTCTGCTTCAGCAGGTACTGCCCGAGGCGGACGGACTGGTGGAAGGGCATGTGGGGCATGGTCAGACGACCTCTCTGGGCAGGGTGAATTGCATGGTCTCGGTGATGCCGCCGCGTCGGCCGATCTCCAGCTCGCCGAGGGCGGCGAGTGCTTCGACGAGCTGTTCGACCAGTGCTGCGGGGGCGGAGGCGCCCGCGCTGACGCCGATGGTGCGCACGTCGCGCAGCCACTCCAGCCGTATGTCGGAGGCGTCCTCCACCAGGTGCGCCGGGGTCCCATGGGCCGCCGCGACCTCGACCAGCCGCATCGAGTTGGACGAGTTGGCCGAGCCGACGACCAGCACCAGGTCGCTGGCTGCGGCGACCTCGCGGATGGCGTGCTGGCGGTTGCTGGTGGCGTAACAGATGTCGTCGCGCCGCGGGCCCTGCAGCGCGGGGAATCGTTCGCGCAAGACGCCGGCGATCTCCTCCGCCTCCTCCACCGACAGGGTGGTCTGCATGACATAGGAGACCTGCGACGGGTCGGCCACGTGCACACTGCGGGCGTCCGCCACGGTCTCGATCACCACGACGTCGTCGGGCGCCTCTCCGCGGGTGCCCACCACCTCCTCGTGCTCGGCGTGTCCGATCAGGAAGACGGTGCGGCCCGCGGTGGAGAAGCGGTGCACCTCCTGGTGCACCTTGGCGACCAGGGGACAGGTCGCATCGATGACCTGCAGGCGGCGTTCGGTGGCCTGCACCCGCACCGACGGAGCGACACCGTGCGCGGCCAGCACTGCGGTCGCGCCCTCGGGCACCTCGTCCAGCTCCTGCACGAAGACGGCGCCGCTGCGTTCGAGCTCGGCGACCACGTGGGTGTTGTGCACGATCTGCCGGCGGACGTAGACGGGTGCGCCGTGCTTGGCCAGGGCGCGTTCGACGTTCTCGATGGCCCGCTCGACACCTGCACAGACCGATTGGGGTTCGGCGCGCAGGACGGTGTGCGGGGCGCAGGCGTCGAGCCACTGCTGCAGCACCGGCCCGGCACGGCGCAGCGAACGCAGTGCGGTCACACCACGGCGCAGCGTGCCGGGATGCACCAACGGGTCGGCCGCGGTGTCGACGATCGCCCGCACGACCACCAACGTCCTGGGCTCGAGTTCCGCTGCCAGAAAAGCGGACTCGGTGTCCACCGCCAATCCGCCGCCTGCGGCGAGCGCGGCGCGTTCGTCACCGGTCACGACGTGGTCGGTGCTCTCGATGGTGCCGACGTGCACGGTCAGGCCGGCACGGCGCAACTCGCCGGCGACGACCGGCGCCGACGGCAGCGCGAACTCGCGACCGTCGGCGCGTAGTCGGTCGGCGACGACCAGGTCGCCCGGGCGCACTTGCGGCGCCAGTGCGCCGGCGACGCCGGCGAGCACCGTCGGGACGTCGGTCCGTGGTGCCCGGCCACGCGGGCCACGGCCGGAGACGTATGGCGCCGTGCGCATTCCGCGTTCGAGGGCGAGGCGTTCGATCCGCAGGGGCGTCAGCAGCTGGCCACTTCGTGGGGCGTTCATGTCGCGACCTTCGCGACGAGACCGAGATCGGGGCGGTCACCCTGATCGATCTGGCTCATGGCCCGGACCGCGCGGCCGAGCGCCCAGACGGGGAAGATGAGCCGGTAGAGGTGGTAGGCGATGTAGAAGTCGCCGGGGAAACCGGTGCCGGTGAATCGGTCTTCGGTCCAATCACCTTCCGGGAGTTGTGTTTCGGCGAGGTAGTCGATGCCGCGTTGGAGGCTTTCGCCGAGTTCACCGGCGGCCACCAGGGCCATCAGCGCCCAGGCGGTCTGCGACGGCGTCGACTCACCGCGTCCGATCCAGGCCGGGTCGTCATACGATCGCAGGTCCTCGCCCCAGCCGCCGTCGGCGTTCTGGTGGGTCTCCAGCCAGCGGACCGCCGAGCGGATCGGTCCCGCCGCCGGGGAGACACCGGCTGCCACGAGCGCGGGCACCACCGCCCCGGTGCCGTAGATGTGGTGGGCGCCCCACCGGCCGAACCAGGACCCGTCCGGCTCCTGGTGGTCCAGCAGCCACTGCACACCGCGCTGACACCGCGCACCCCGCGAACGGCCCACCGCAGCAAGCATTTCCACGACGTGGGCCGTGACGTCGGCGGACGGCGGGTCGGTGACGGCACCGAAGTCGCAGAACGGCAGCTTCGCGGGCCACTTGCTGGTGTTGTCGATGTCGAAGGCGCCCCAGCCTCCGTCCTTGGACTGCATGCCCGCCGTCCAGGCGATGCCACGGGACACCGCCTGTTCGTGCAACGGACCGTGGGTGGTGATCACGCGGCGCAGGCCCATGACGATCACGGCGCTGTCGTCAGTGTCCGGATAGTTGTCGTTGGCGTATTCGAAGGCCCAGCCGCCGGGCGGCAGCTTGGGGTGCCGCACCGTCCAGTCGCCGGGCACGGTGATCTGCTCCTGCATCAGCCAGTCCGCGGCGCGGCGCAAGGCCGGATCACGAGGATCCACACCGGCGTCGAGCAGTGCGTTGATCGCCAGACCGGTGTCCCAGACCGGCGACTGGCAGGCCTCCAGCCGGCGCACCGGACCGTCCGCGGTGTCCTCGGTGATGACGAACCCCTCGAGACCCTCGATGCCCGCGCGCAGCACGGGATGGTCCAGTGGGTAGCCCAGGGCGTGCAGCGCGAGGATCGAGTAGACCCACGGCGGCTGGATGCCGCCCCAGCCGCCATCGGCCTCCTGCCGCGCGATGATCCACTCCGCTGCCCGGCGCAGGGCGTTGCGGCGGACCGGTCCGACCGCGTGCCGATGGTAGGCGTGCAGGGCCTTGTCCAGGCCGCTGAAAAGGCTCGCCGGTCGATTGTCGCGAGGAGCGGGCTCGGGGCCCCGCGACGTATTCCGCGGAGCGGAGCGGGGAAGCATGTGTCGAGACCGAGACCGAGATGCAGTTGGTTCGCCGGTGGGCGTGCAGGTGATCTCCGACAGATCCCACTTCATCCGTCGCTTCGGTCGCAGGGTGCACACGATGGTCAGCGGCACGATGGTCTGGCGCGCCCAGCAGCCCCAGTCGTAGATGTTGAGCGGGACATGTTTGCCCAGATACATCAACTCCGGCGGCATGGCGGGCAGGTCCGCCCAGTCCCACCAGCCGAAGAGGGCGCACCAGATCCGGGTGAACACCCGGGTCTGCTGCAGACCGCCCTGGGACAGGACGAATTCACGCGCGGCGGCCATGTGCTCGGCGCCTGGTTTGTCGCCCGCCATCCGTAAGGCGATCCAGGCCTCGACCGTGGTGGACAGGTCCGCCGGTCCGCCGGCGAAGGTCGCCCAGGTGCCGTCCGCGCGCTGCCGGCTGCGGATCCACCGGGCGGTCTGCTCGCGGGTCTCGGCGGTGTCGATGCCGAGGAAGACACGCAGCATCATGTCTTCGGCGTCCATGGTGACGTTGGTCTCCAGCTCGCCCTTCCAGGCGCCGCTGGGCAGCTGCAGCTCGAGCAGCCGTCGGGTGGCGCGCTCCAGCGTCTCGCGGGCCCTGGCGGCCATGGGATCGGTCGAAGTGCCGGTCGATGAGCGTGTGGAGACCTGCGTCATGCGGGGTCCTCGCGAAGTATCGGAGGAGCGAAGCAGGGAAGACTTGGTGGGGTGCTCACTCACATGTCCCTTCCGGCGACGTAGTGCGCCACCTCGGTCAGTCCGGTGACGGCCGTCTCGTCGAGATCGGCCCGGTGCAGCGCGTCGACGGCTTCGCAGATGGCTGCGTCGGCGCTCTCCCGGCACCACTGTCTGGCACCGAGCTGGTCCAATTGCGTTGCGATGCGGGCGACTTCGGAGTCGGTCGGCTCGCCGGAGTCGACCCACGCGGCGAGTGCCCGCTGTCCGGGCTGCTCCAGTGCCCAGGTGACCGGCAGCGACCGCTTCTTGGCGCGCAGGTCGGAGTGGTTGGACTTGCCGGTGACGCTCGGCACTCCCCAGATCCCGAGGAGGTCGTCGACCAGTTGGAAGGCATCCCCGACCGCCCGGCCGTATGTCGCCAGCGCCGTGCGCTGGTCGTGGGAGGCGCCCAGCAGCACCGCCGGCAGTTCGGTGCTGCAGCGCAGCAGCGCACCGGTCTTGGCAGCGGCCATGGCGCGGCATTCGCCCAGTGAAACCGTGTGGCGTTGCTCGAATCCCATGTCGAGGATCTGTCCGCGGATGAGGTCGCGGGTGGTGGCGGCGAGCAGGTGTCCGGCCTCCGCGGCGTGTGGTCCGGGGTCGGCCAGCACGGTCTCGAAGGCGAGGGCGTGCATCGCGTCACCGCCGAGGATCGCGGTCGCTTCGTCCCAGACCGACCAGACCGTCTCACGATGCCGGCGGGTGCGGTCGCGATCCATGATGTCGTCGTGCACGAGCGAGAAGTTGTGCAGCAGCTCCAGCGCCGCCGCGCCGCTGACCGCCTGCGCCGGGTCGGCACGGACCGCCTGCGCCGCCAGCAGCGCCAGCATCGGGCGCAACTTCTTGCCGCCGTCCTCGCGGACCGGGTTGCCGCGCTTGTCCACGAAGCCGAGGTGGTAGGCGACCACCAGGTGTTCGAGCCCGTCGAGGGTGTCCACCGCCTTGCGCAGTGCCGGAGTCACCAACGTCTGGGTCAACTCCTGCGCGTGCAGCAGCACCCGTGGACCGTCGTCACGGTCCGCCGGTGCCGGGACGGGATCAGCGGCCGAGCGCCGGACCGCCGGCGTCGAGCCGCCGACCGAGTGCCGGGTCGACCGGGCCGGCAGACTGGCCGGTAGATCGGCCGGCAGACCCGCAAGGAGCACGGTGGCGGCCGCGTGCCCGCTGCGGACCGCGCCCTCCATCGTGGCCGGCCAGCCGGTGTCGGTCCACGCACCGGCCAGGGCGACACCCGGCCGACTGGTCGCCGCGCCCGGCCGCAGCCGAGCGCTTCCCGGCGCCGCGCGGAAGGTCGCCTCCGGCTCCCGCGTCACGAAGAAGTCCAGCACCTGCGCGCCGGCCATGCCCGGCAGCAGGTCGCAAAGGTGCGGCAGTGCCCAGTCCCGTAGTTGCGCGGCTGTCATCCCGATGAGTTCGTCGGCGGCCGAGACCGAGACCGCGAGACACTGGCGCCGGTCCTGGATCCCGGCGGCGGCGCTGCGGTCGAAGACCCATTGCAATGGACTGTCCACCGCGGCAACGAAATCCGTGTCCAGCACCGGCCGGTCCAACACCACGTGCACGTTGACGATCGGGGAGACACCGAGGCCGTCGGCCAGGTCGGCGGGCAGCCCGAGCGCGATCGGGTCGATCATCCGCTCCAATGCGGCTGGCGGGACGGCGAGCACCACGGCGTCATACGTCTCCTCGCCCGCGTGGGCGACCACCCGGACGCCCGTGTCGCCGGGCACCACCGCGCTGACCTTGCTGCGTAGCCGCACCGTGCAGCCGGCCTCCGCCAGGGCGCGGTCGGCGGCGTCCCCGTGCAACTGCTGCAACGGGACACGGGACCATCCGATGTCCGCGGCGCCCTTGTCGGCGAGCATGCCGAGCTGGAAGACGGTCGCTGCCAGCGCCAGTGAGCAGCGGTCCGCGTCGGCGTTGAGCGTGGCTTTGCCGATCAGCTCCCAGAGCACCTCGATCGACCGGTCGTCGGCGCCGTGCTGCCGCAGCCACCCGCCGAAGCTCTGGGCGTCGACCTGCGGGTCGGCGGGGTCCAGCCGGCCGAGAGCCAGTGCGACGCGACCGACGGCCAGTCGTTGCCGCAGCGGCATCCAGCGGTGTCGGAGCAAGGCCGCGCTCAGGTGCAGCGGGGCGGGCAGGTCGTTGCGGCGCAGGAGGGTCCGGTCGGCGGATCGTTCGCTGGCGATGGGTACGTCGAGGCGCTCCTGCAGGTAGGTCAGGTGTCGCACGCCGAGCCGGTCGAGCAGGCCGAGGTAGGACGTGCAGCACCGCAGGAACACGTGCTGGCCGCCGTCCACCCACAGTTCTCCGCGGCGGAAGGAGTGCGTCAGGCCGCCGAGGCGGGCCCGTGACTCCAGCAGGGTGACCTCCAGGCCACGGTCGGCCAGGTCCAGTGCCGCGGTGATCCCGGCGAGGCCCCCGCCGATGACACAGACGGCCCGGCGTGCGGCAGGGAGTGCGGAGTGCGTCATACCGGCAACACCGCCTTGACGAGCGACATCAGTGCGACACGGCCCTTCTCGTGCGGCGGCAACGACATTCGGCGTTCGTAGACGGCCGTCGGGTTGTCGCGGATGCGCAGCAGCAGGTGGTGATAGATGCCGGCCATCGCCGCACAGCACGCGGTGCTGCGGTGGTCCAGTTGCGGCAGCAACCGCAACCCGAGGTCGTACCAGGCCTGCGCGCGGTCCGCGGCGAAGCAGATGTATGCCGCCAGTCGCGCGTCCGGGTCGTGCAGCGCGCCGGTGTCGTCCAGTTGCAGCCGGACGCCGAAGCGCTCCAGCTCCTCGCGCGGCAGGTAGACCCGGCCGATCAGCAGGTCCTCACGGATGTCACGCAGGATGTTGGTCTGCTGCAACGCGATCCCGAGCTGGTCGGCGAAGAGCGGGGCCCGTGGATCGGTGCGGGCCGTGCCGTTGCCGAAGATCGACAGGCACAGCCGGCCGATCGACCCGGCGACGCATCGGCAGTAGAGCCGCAGGTCCTCGAAGGTTTCGTAGGTCGCGCCGCTCAGGTCCATCTCGACGCCGTCCAGCAACTCCTCGAAGGCTTCCAGCGGCACCGGGAAACGGCGTGCCGTCTGGGCGACCGCCGCCATGACGGGATCGGTGGAAGCGTCGATGTCGGACAGCTGTTTGCGCACCAGTGCCAACGAAGCACGTTTGGTCTCCACGGGTGCGTCGTCGTCGCCGATGTCGTCGATGCGGCGGGCCAGCGCGTAGAGCGCGCACAGGCCCTGCCGCTTGGGCGTGGGCAACAACCGGATGCCGTAGTAGAAGTTGCGCGCCTCGGTGCGGGTGATCTGCTCGGCCTCCGCCATCGCCGCGTCCCTCGTCAGCTCTGTCACGTCATCGCCTCCCCGAAGTGAGCAACAGCCGAATACCGTGCCGCAGCAACGTTGCTCGTCGTGGCCGGACCGTCTGGGCACCGGTGACCTCACCACCGGCGCGCTGCAGCGCATCGGCCGTCGCGAGACCTCCGGCGACATATCCGGCGACCGCGATCCGGGCCCAGCCGCGCAACTCTCCCACGAGTGTCGTTCCGGCAGAGAGCATTTGGCGGCAGGTGAGGACTTGCGCCAGCACCACGGACCGCAGCGCGGCCGCATGGTCGGGAGCGAGCATCGTCGTGTCGGTCAGCCCGGCAGCGGACAACTGGTCCTGCGGCAGGTAGACGCGTCCGGCCCGGTGATCCTCGACGACGTCCTGACAGTGTTCGAGGATCTGCAGTGCCGCGCAGACGGTGTCGCTGCGGTCGACACGTCCCGGCGTGGACTGGCCGAACACTGCCAGCACGAGCCGGCCGATCGGGTGCGCCGACAGTGCGCAGTATTCGAGCAGCGCAGGCAGGTCCGCGTAGCGCGTGACCTCCTGGTCCATCAGGTTCGCCTCGATCAAGTCGTCGAATGCCTGCAGTGGCAGGGCACAATCGCGTGCGTATGGCGCGAGGTCGCGCAACACCTGATGCTGCGGCGTCCCACCGTCCACTAACCGTTGCAGGTCGGCGCGAAACGTCAGCAGCTGCTGGGTGCGGTTGCCCGGGGCAGCGTCACCCAGCTGGTCGATGTGGCGTGCGACGTCGTAGACGGCCAACAGTGCCCGACGGCGACGAGCAGGCAGCATCCGCAACGCAACCGGGAAGTTCTCGGTCGCGGCGCTGGGCGCAGCGTCAGCGGTGCTGACGCCGGAGGGGCTGGTTGCGTCGAGCATTGGTCTCAGCTTGCCCCGGGTGAATCGTGAAGCGCTGCACCGAAATGTGTGGCGCTGACTGCCGTTGTTTGTCACCAAGTGATAGACCTGATGATCGTGGGGACCACTGCGAGCGTCGCTGACCTGCCCGGGCCACAGCCGGCCGAGCTGCGTCTGCTGCAGGCACGCCTGGTGGCCGGATTCCCGCAGATCATGATGTCGGTCGCCCAGGAACTCCAAGTGCTGTGGCCGGCCTGCCTGGAGTTCGCCGCGGACCGCGGCACCGAACTCGCCGACACCGCCGAGCAGGTCGTGTCCCGGCTGATCGGCGCGGTCACCCAGGATGCGCTGACGCTGCCGGCGACAGCGCCCGAACTCGACCCGTTGCTGGTGGCGATGTTCGATCAGCTGGGCCGGGCGCAATTCCAGCAGGGGCGTGACCTCAACGGCATCCTGACGGCATACCAGGCGGGCGCCCGGGTGGCGTGGGCGCACATCTCGCACGAGGCGATGCAGGTCGGGCTGGACATCCGCCGGCTGTCCCGGTTGGCCGAGACGCTCTTCATGCTCACCCACGACATCTCGGCACGCACGACCGATGGTTACGTGCGCGAGCAGTCCGAGCGTGGGCTGGTCTCGCACCGAGCCCGTGGTGAGCTGTCCGGCCTGCTGATGTCGACCCTTCCCGACCGCAACGGCGTGCTGCTCGCCGCCGACCAAGCCGGCTGGGCGGTGCCGGACGAACTCGCCTTCGTGCTCCTGCGCGACCAGGACGACCCGCCGCTGCCGACGCGACCGCGGCTGGACCCGGAGTGGCTGGTGGTGCACGTGGGAGACGTCGTCGGCTGGCTGGTGCCCTGGGTGGCCGGGATCGAGCCCCGTTTGCAACGAGCACTCGGCGAGCTGCCGGCGGTCGTCGGCCCGCCGGTGCCGGTCACCGACGCCCGGCGCAGTATGCGGGTGGCCCGCAGCGCCCGCCGGCTGCAGGACGCCGGCGCCCTGCCCAACCGGATGATCTTCGTGCCCGAACACATCGACACGATGCTGGTGCACCGCAACCCGGAGCTGCTGGCCGCGTTGCGCGCCCGTGTGCTTGCGCCGCTGGACCGGCTGCCCGACGGGACGCGCGAGCGGCTGGCGGAAACGCTGACCAGCTGGCTGCGGCACTTCGGGTCGCGACGCGCCGTGGCCGCCGAGCTGCACATCCATCCGCAGACCGTCCGTTACCGCCTCGACCAGTTGCGCGACATCTTCGGTGCGGCGCTGGACGACCCGGCGCAGCGCGCGCAGCTGTTCCTGGCGCTGGTGTGGGGCCCACCGCCGGAGTGACCCGGCGGGATCGCCCGCTGCAGGATCTTTCGTGGACCGACGACCTGCGCATGAGGACCAGGCCACCAGGGAGGAGCTCTGCCTCAGACTCTCGTAGAGCCGGGCTCGGCGACGAGGTCGCTCACCGCCGTGGCGAGTCGTTCGCCGAGTGCGTCGGCGAAGTCGCGCGCATCCAGCAGGTCCGCGTCGGTGACCACCGTGATGCCGAGCGATCCGCACCAGCTCAGCGCCCCGATGGTCAGCGGGATGCCGGGTGCCGGGGGCAGGATCGGCTGCACCCGTCCGACCGGAGCACCGGCGAGGGTGAACCGCTGGTCCGGGCCGGGCATGTTCGACACGATCGCCTGGAAATACTGGGGGCCGTAGACCGTTCGGGCGAACCACCGCCGGCCCGCGTGGGGCACGGCACGCAGCGCCGTGGCCATCACCCACCGTGAGGCGAGCGCCCGGGTCGGTGTGCGGATGGCGCTCGCGTGGTCACGAACCTCATCGCGTAGCGCGGCGATCGGTGCGTCGCGGGCCGGGGTGTCGACGATGACCGCCCCGGTCAGGTTGCCGCCGTCGGTGTCGTTGCCGGTGTCGTCGCTGTTGTCAGCGGGCGCGCGAAGCATGACCGGGACGGACACGCGCAGCTGCCCGGCGCACGATCTCGCGAGGTTCGGATCGGTGTGTGCCAGGGCGCTCCCGGTGGCGGCCAGCAGCAGCTCGGTGACCCGCATCCGGTGCGCGCGGGCGGCGGCGCGGACCTGCTCCAGCGGCACCTCGAGGGTGGCGAACCCGCGCCGTGTCCCGCCGCGAGGCAGTTGGGCCGCCGGTCTGCCGTCGGTCGCCAGCTGCGCCAGTCCCTGTATGACGCCCGCTCCGCGCTGCAGCGCCGATGGGCCGTCCCGGTCGGGGATCGGCAGTCGATAGGGCGGTTGCAGGATGTGCAGCAGCTTCGCGACGGCTCCGATGCCATCGGCCATGCAGTGGTGCATCACGATGCAGAAGGCCGCTTCGTCACCGAGGCCGTGGATCAGCCAGGCCCGCCACAGCGGCCGGTCGCGCGGCAGTTCCTCGGAGGTGAGCTGCCCGACCAGCTCGTCCAGCGCCGCCGGACCGGCGCCGTCCGGCAGGGACCGCTCGACCAGGTGGTGCGACCAGTCGATCGGCCCGGCGGGCACCCAGCGGTGCAGTGCAGGTGACGCGAGCCGGTCGGTGAAGTGCGGCAACCGGCCCAGCTGGGCGGCCAGCGTCTCGTGCAGGTCCTGCAGGGTGGGTGCCGTCGGTCCGAGCAGCGCCAACCCGCCGACGTTCTGCGCATGCCCGGGGCGCTCGACGTCCAGGAAGAACGCGTCGGCGGTGGGCAGCGCCGCACCCGGGCGGCGTCGTGCGCGCCATTCGGTGAGCGCGACCGCGGCCACCACGACGATGCCCGCCCCGACCGCGTCGAGCACGTAGTGGTTGGCGGTCGCGACCACGACATACAGCGTCACGGCCACGTGGAACGCGCTCGCCACCTGCAGCCATCGGCGGCGCGACATCCGGGCCAGCATCACGCTGACCCACAGCGCCCAGGCGATGTGCAGGGACGGCATCGCCGCCAACTGGTTGGCGCCGGCCACGATCGGGGAACCCCACGAACCGACCGAGCCACCGGTCGCCACGGTGTCGACGAACCCCGGCATCATCCGTGGCGGCATCAGCGGCAGCAACGCGAAACAGCCGAACGCCATCAGGTTGAGCAGCGCGAAGGAGTTGCGTGCCTGCCGGTAGAGCGCCGGCGTCCACACGTAGGTGATGACCAGCAGCAGGGCGGCCGAGACGATGTAGGTCGAGGCGTATTCGTAGTTGGCCGCCGTCATCAGCCCGGGCCGCGCGGCCAGCCAGGAGTTGAGCGACCCCTCGATGTCGAGGTGCAACCACTGCTCCAGCTGTATGACGCGCTCGGCGTGCGTCTTCGCCACGGCGGCGCGCGACGGGCCGTTGAGCGCGTCGACCAACAGGTAGACCACGAAGAGCGCGAGCCCGCCCAGCAGCTCGGTGCGCAACCGCGGCCGGTGTGCGCGTGGCACGGCGGGCCAGTGCAGCGAGGGCAGGTGCACCGGGTGATGGCGGTGGTCCTGGGTGGCGCTCACGGCGAGGCACCGCCGAACGGCACCGCTAAGCGAACGAGATCGAGAACTCGGGCATCCGGCGCAACCGGCTCCAGCCCCAGGCGATGCAGACGGCGACGGTCAGCAGTGTCAGCGACGTGCTGAAGACGCCGCGCGACAGGATGGCGTTGCGCGCGCCGAACTGCAGGAAGCCCATGCTCATGCCGACGTCGATGAGCCGGGACGCGCCCCACAGGATGCAGACCTGGCTGAACATCCGGTGTGCCCGTTTGTCGTGCATCAGCATCTGCGGCAGCGCGATGAAGTCGCGGGCCAGGTGCTTGGTGATCGGCCGTCCGATGGCCGCGCTGCCCAGGAAGATCAAGGCCATCAGCAAGGATCCGGCGATCGGCTGCAGCACGTAGATGTAGACGCTGGACAACGCCAGCGAGAGTGTGGTGCGCCCGACCAGCATCAGCACCGCCATGAGGAGCGTGCGCGGCACCGACGACTGCGTCCGCAGCCGCACCGCGACGATCAGGCCGGACCACACCAGCACCGAGATCAGCCCCCAGAGCTGGCCGACGGTGGCCAGCGCGGCATACAGGATGAGGGCGGGTATGACGACCGCCTCGAGCAACATCCGACCCGCCCGTAACGCGGAGGTGCGCACGAACTCCCGGTCGATGATCAGGGCGCAGGCCCCCTGCTGCGCTACTGGTCGCGAAGGCATGTATCACACTATGTCACCGCCACCTGTGAGTGGTCCCGTGTTTCACTGCGAGTGAGCGGTGAATGGGCCAGACCGGCGATGCCGATGCCGATGAGCACCGCGGTCACCGACACCGCGGCGAGCGCGCCCGGCGTGTGCGGGGCGGTGACGTGGAAGCCGAAGATGCCGGCCAGGTAGCTGATCACCGGGTTGGTGATGCTCATCGCCGCAACGGCCCACGGCAGCGAGCCGTTGGCGAAGGCGGCCTGCTCGATCAGCAGGCCGGACGCGGTGGCGACCGCGAGGCTGTAGCCCGGCCAGTCCAGCGCGGTGTGCAGCACTCCCGGACCGAAGAGATCCTCGGTGGTCAGCTTGGTGAGCACGGCGTTGCCGGCGAAGCAGACTCCGGCCGCGACGGCCAGCATCAGGCTGGACGCGCGCGGGTCGCTCTGCTGCCGCGCGAAGAGGACCAGCAGCACGACCACGGCGACCATCGCCAGCAGTACCCAGATGACCTGCTCCCGGTTGGGGGTGCCGTGCAGGGGCGCGGCGCCGCCGACCGACAGCAGGACGATGAGGCCGGCGCAGATGCACAACACGTAGGCCCAGTCCTTCAGGCCCGGGGTCAGCCGACTGCCCACACCGGTCAGCAGCAGCGCGAAGAGCACCTGGCTGACCATCACCGGCTGGACCAGGGCGACACTGCCGAGGTGCAGCGCCGCGGCCTGGATCACGAAGCCGAGGTTGTTGATCACGAAACCGGTCAGCCACAGCTTGCGGCGGACCAGCGCACGCACGAACGCCGAGAAGCCGTGCACGGTGCCCAGTGAGTGTTCGCCGGTGGCCTGCGAGGCGGCGCGTTGCTCGAGCATCGCCGACAGCGCGAACGCGAACGCGGCCGCACAGGCGAGCAGGAGGACCAGCCACAGCATTCAGTCGTCTCCTAACCGGGTCTTCTCGCCCCAACGCCCGGCCAACCGCGTGTATGCCGCCGGCCATGCCGACCGCACGACCGGTGCTACCCGGAGGGCTGGGTCGGCAAACCGTTCGGGCCGTCCGGATGCGATCAGCGAAACGACCTGCCGGGCAACGGATTCCACGTCCCGCGGGCGGGGCCGTCGGCGTTGGTAGGGGGTGCCACGCCGGGTGAAGAAGTCGGTGTCGACGACGCCCGGGACGAACGTGGTGACCTCGACACCGGTCCCGGCCGCTTCCAGCCGCAACGAGTCGGCGAAGGCGTCCAGGGCGGCCTTGGTGGCGGCATACACGGCCTCGCCGGCGACCCCGGTGCGTCCGGCGATGCTGGTGACGAAGCACAGCTGTCCGTGTCCGGCGGCGAGCATTCCGGGCAGCACCCGACGGGTCAGCGCGATCGGGGCGGTGAGATCGGTCGCGATGAGGTGGGGGATGCGCTCGGGCGGCATGCTGTCGAACGCCCCCTGCCAGCCGACGCCGGCGTTGTGCACGACCAGGTCGAGCCGGCCGTGCGCCGCGGTGGCCTCGGCGACGAGGCGCTCGTGCTGGGTCGGGTCGGCCAGATCGGCCAGCACATGGTGGGCTCCGAGCTCGCGGGCGACGTCGCCGGTGCGCTGCGGATCCCGGCCGTGGACGACGACCCGCACACCGTGGCGGTGGAGCTCAGCGGCGACGGCGGCACCCAGGCCGCCACTGCTGCCGGTGACGAGTGCGAAGCTGCCGTGCAGTCTCATGCGCATGCGCCACCTTCGTGCTCGCCGCGTCCCTCGGACCGGTGGCACGCGTCTCCGGCAGTGCGCCGATCCGCCACGGCACCAACATATTCGGGCCCGATGACTTTGCGACACCGGGTTTGGGCTGCCGCTAGCCCGCGAGGAGCGAAGGCAGAAGGCTCAGCGCGGCCCGAGACCCCCGATCCCGGACCGCGCCGATTACCCCGCAGCTAGGTGCTACGGACTCACCCGACCTCCAGGGCGATCTCCTCGGTGTCGCGCAGCTGCTCCACCGGCGCTGCCGTGTCGCGGGACGCCGCGTCCTTCGACGGGCGCCGCATCACCAGCATCACCAGCGCGAAGGCGATGAAGAGCATCACGCCGCCGACCTGGAATCCGCGATCCGCGCCGGTCACGAAGGTGTGTATGGCGTGCTGGCTCGCGCCGGGCGCGACCGCCGGGTCCTTGCCGGCCGTGGCGAAGACCGTCACCAGCACCGCGAGTCCGAGCGCGCCGCCCAACTGCTGGGTGACGTTGACCAGGCCCGAGGCGACCGAGGTGTCGGACGGCTCCACCCGGGACAGCCCGGCCGTGGTCAGCGGCACGAACGCGATGCCGTTGCCGAGGGCGAAGACGACGAACGCCGGCAGCATCTGCAGATAGGAGGTGTGCTCGGTCAGCGTCGTCAGCATCAGCATGCCGATGGTCGACAGCAGGGTGCCGACGGCGGCGATCGCCTTGGTCGAGTAGTGGTTGGAGATGACCCGGGCCACCAGTTGCGAGCTGATGAAGATCGTCACCGGGAAGGGCAGGAATGCCACCCCGGACTGCCACGGCGTCCAGCCGAGCACGATCTGCATGTACTGGCTCATGAAGAAGAACGACCCGAGCGAGCCCGCCACCAGCATCAGCCGGGCCAGGTATGCCGTGGCCCGATCCCGGTCGGCGAAGAGCCGCAGCGGCATCACCGGCGCCGCTGCCCGCAACTCGACCGCGACGAAGATGGCCAGCAGCACCAGGCCCAGCCCGAATGCGGCGAGCGTGCCGCCGTCGGTCCAGCCGTCGGACGCGGCCCGGATGAATCCGTAGACGACGGACGTCATGCCGACGGTGACCAGCAGCGCACCGGTCACGTCGACCGATCCCCTGCCCGGTGCGCTCGCGGATCCCGGGGCGCCCTTCTCCCGGGAGAGCGCCCGGAAGCCCGCGACCAGCACGGCCACACCGATCGGGACGTTGACGAAGAAGACCCAGCGCCAGGACGCGACCGAGGTCAGGATGCCGCCGGCGAGCAGCCCGGTGGCGGCGCCGGAGGCGGAGACGACGGTGTACCAGCCGATGGCGCGGGTCTGCTCGGCGCCGGGTTTGTAGAGGGACATCAGGATGGCGAGGGCGGACGGTGCGGCGAAGGCCGCGCCGGCACCCTGCAGGGCCCGCGAGGCCAGCAGCAGTGCCTCCCCCTGGGAGAGGCCGCCGGCGAACGAAGCGGCGACGAAGACCGCCATACCGGCGAGGAAGGTGACGCGCCGCCCGACCAGGTCGCCGGCGCGGGCGCCCAGCAGCAGGAGGCCGCCGAAGGCGAGCGTGTAGGCGTTGACGATCCACGACAGCGAGGTGGAGCTCATGTGCAGTTCGGAGCCGATGTCCGGCAGGGCGATGTTCACGATCGCGGCGTCGAGCACCAGCATCAGCTGGGTGACGAGCACGGCCGTCAGCACCAGGCGCTTGGCCTCGCCGCCGGTCGCTGGTCGAGTGGGGCGAGCCGCTAGGCGAGCACGTATCGAGACCCGACCGTTTTCTGATGCCGAGTTGTTGTTGGTTGTGCCCGCCGCGGTGCGGCGAGACTTGGTAGTAATGGTCACGAGTTGTGTCCTTCGCGAGAGCGAGGCGTACCATGAATAGAAGCGGAGATGATCTCCGTTTAGAACTATACGGAGGAATCCTCCGGTTTAGCAACCGGGGATTGCCATGAGGTGTGAGAACGATGGCCACAAGCGGCTCGGCAACGGCGTCGAAGCGCTCGTCCAAGACGGCGTCCGATGGATCGGAAAACGTTGACAGATCAACGGATTCGTCGGCGCTGGGTGCGTGCGGCAAGCCGTTGCGCGCGGATGCCGCCCGCAACCGGCAGAAGCTGATCGACGTCGCGACCACGGCCTTCACCGACGACGTCGACACCACGCTGGATGAGATCGCCAAGCGCGCCGGCGTCGGCATCGGCACCCTCTACCGGCACTTCCCGACCCGCTGCGACCTCGTGCTCGCGGTGTATGGCGACCAGGTCGCGGCGCTGGAACAACGCTCCTACGACCTGCCGAAGGAGCTCGAGCCGGGCGAGGCCCTGCATGAGTGGATGCGCGGCTTCGTCGGCTATTACGCCGTCAAGATGGGCCTGATCAACCTGCTGCGCTCGATGATGCAGGGCAACCCGGAGACCTTCGAGTCGGCCCGCAACCGCATGCGCGAGTCCGCCGCCCGGGTGCTCCAGCCGGCGATCGACGCGGGCGTCATCCGCCCGGACGCCACCCCGATGGAGCTGACCCGCGCCCTCGGCGGCGTATGTCTGGCCTCGACCACCCCGGAAGGCCAGGAGACCTCACTCGCCGTCGTCGACCTCATCTACGACGGCCTCCGCTTCGGAGCGCCGAACGCCTGATCGTTGGCTCGCCGCCGAGCCCACCAGCGAGCCCACACCAGCGAGCCCCCACCACCGAGCGGACACAAAGAACACCGACGGGACACGAAAATCAGTCCGCTACCGGTGAGTATTCATGTCCGGTCAGCCCGTTCGTGTCCGGTCGGTAAACGGGAGTCGCCGGCCCGACGCTCGGGTGGTCCGGGCGCTGCCGCCATCGCCCGCAGCATCGACTGCGCCTTGTCGACCGTCTCCTGCCACTCGGCGTCCGGGTCGGACAACCGGGTGATCGCACCGCCGACGCCGAGCACGAAGCGGTCACCGGTCAGCTGCACGGTGCGGATCGCCACATTGAGCGTGGCCGTGCCGTCCAGCCCCAGCAGCCCGATGGATCCGGAGTAGACGCCGCGCCGCTCCGCCTCCAGACGCCCGAGCAGCTGCACCGAGCGCTCCTTCGGCGCACCGGTCATCGAGCCCGGCGGGAACGCCACCCGCACCAGATCCAGCGCGTCACGGTCGGCCGGCAGTTCGCACTCGATCGTGCTCACCAGTTGTATGACGGTGGGGAAGCGCCGGACGCCATACAGCTCGGTGACCCGCGTGCTGCCCGGCACGGCGATCCGGTTGAGGTCGTTGCGGACCAGATCCACGATCATCAGGTTCTCGGCGCGATCCTTGGCGGAGCGGGCCAGCTCGGCGGCGCTCGCCGCGTCGCGGGCGGGGTCCCCGCTGCTGCGCCGGGTGCCCTTGATCGGGGCACTCACCGCGTGCCCGCGGGCGTCGACCCGCAGGAACAGCTCGGGCGAGGCGGACACGACGGTCCGCCGGTCATCCAGGCGCAGGTATGCCGCGTGCGGCACCGCACCGGCCGCGCGCACCGAGCCGAAGAGTCGCAGCGGGTCGCCGGTGAAACGGCCGCGGATCCGGCGGGTGAGGCACAACTCGTAGGACTCACCCCGGGCGATCGCCTGCTGGCAGTCGCCGACCAGCCGCAGGTAGCCCTCGGCTGACGTGGCGTCCTCGACCTGCTCGAGCGCGGCCGACCCGGTCCGGGGCTCGGCATCGTCCGCCGCCGGTATGTCGCCCGCCAGCAGCGGGTGCAGCTCGGCGCGCCACCGATCCAGCGAGGCGACCGCCGAGGCGTCGTCCGGATCGTCCAGACCGACCAGATGGCAACGGTTCTCGTCGTCCACCACCACTGCGCGGGTGACCAGCAGCCACCAGGCATCCGGCCAGTCGTGCGCGCCTCGTGGATGCGATGCCGGCAGCCCGACCAGTTCCGTGCCGACCTCGTAGCCGAAGTAGCCGGCATACCCGAGCACCACGCCGGGGTCGTCGCCGACGGTCTCCAGCCGCCCGGCTGCAGCGCGCAGCCGGCGTTGCAAGGTGTCCAGGATCCCGGTCGGCAGGTCGGTGACCGTGCCGTCCCGCACCAGCCGGGTGCCGTCGCCGACCGTGCCGAGCAGTCGGTGGCCGCAGTGCGCATCGGTCCAGCCGATCACGGTGCAGCTGCCGCGGTATGCCGTCGAGATGCCGTCCAGCACGACGTCCGGCGCCGTCGGGCACAGCCGCAGCACCTGCTCGACCGTCAGCGGCCGGTCGAGCCGGAGCGATCGTTGCCGGCTCGGCAGGCGTGAGCCGGCCGGGTCGTCGGCGCTCGCCGCGAGCCGCAGGAAGTTGCCGATCAGGGTCGACCCGAAGCTGCTCTCGATCGACTCGGGGTGGAACTGCACGCCCCAGCGGGGCCGGCCCGCGACACGCAGCGCCATCAGCGTGCCGTCGTCGGCATACGCCAGCGGTTCGATGGGCGCGACGACGGTCGTGACCTCGAGGCTGTGATAGCGCACGGCGGTGAATTCGCCTGGTATGCCGTCGAACAACGGATCGCCGGCGTGCGAGATCACCGATGATTCGCCGTGTCTCGGGTGATCGGATCGCTCCACCGGGCAGCCGTGCAGCAGCCCGAGCAGCTGATGGCCCAGGCACACCCCGAGGACCGGCAGCTCGCTGTGTTCGAGCACCTGCCGCGACGTCCCGACATCGGCCGGCACGCCGGGGTGGCCAGGGCCGGGTGAGATGACGACGGCGTCGAAGCGGGCGGTCCAGCCCAGCGGCAGCGGCTCGTCGTTGCGGACCACCTCCACGGTCACCGCGGCGAACTCCCGCAGCAACTGCAGCAGGTTGTGCGTGAAGCTGTCGTGGTTGTCGATCAGCAGGACGCGCACGGCAGCCGCCCTCCGTCCGGCAGCAGCTCGGCGACGGGTCGCCGGGCACCCTCGACGGCCGACTGCAAGCGATCGCGCAAGGACGGATTCGGCTGGTATGTCGTGCTGTTCACGCGTTCGACCAGCCGCACACCGTGCAGCGCGGAGAGGGTGAAGACCGCCGGTGCGGCCAGCAGGTGCGACGCCGTCACGGTCGCGGTGCGCACCGGCCGGTCCCCGTGCTCGCGCAGCACGGCGAGGGTGACGCTGTCGAGTCGCGGACCGTCCGGAACCACGAGTTCGCCGTTGCGGGCGATGACCACGGTCGCGAAGACTGCCTCGCTCAGCGTGCCGTCGCCGGTGACGAGGACCTGGTCGTCATACCCGGCGTCGAGCGCCTGCTGCTGTGCATAGAGCTGGGACAGGTGGTCGAATCCCTTGACATCCGGACGTTTTCGAGCATCCGGTGTCCCGCGCAGCAGGAGCGCCGTCGTGGTCCGGAGGTGTTCCACGGGAAACGGTCGCAGGAGCAGCCGTAGCCCGGACGCCGTCCAGACGAAGCCGGGGAACCACGAGCCCTCGACCGGCAGGTGCGCCAGCGCGTGGTCGTATGCCGCCCGCGACTCCTGCCCGGTGATCCCGAACACCTCACCGACCTGCCGGGTGAAGCGCCCGCGGTGCCGGTCGATCGCGACACTCGCACCGTCGGCCAGGTGCCAGGAGTCGAGCACGACGGTCCCGGCCCGGGCGAGGTCGGCGACGGTGGCGTCGGACGCCAGGGAGCAGTCCGGCTGCGGTGCGCAGGTCATGGGTGATGGGTAGCACAACACGACCGGCACGCGACGCGTGCGGTTCGGCATACTCACGCACGGCGCTACGACGGGTTACTATGCCTCGATATATCAAGTCGATACATGCAGGCACCTCGGACACGGCACCACCCCATGCCGTCCGTACCGGGACCAGGAAGGCCAGACTCGTGAGGATCAACGGTAGGTGCGCGCGACTCGCCGCAGTCGTGGCGGTCGGCGCGTTGGCCCTGACCGGCTGCAGCAGCACCGGCGGCAAGAAGGCCACCGAGCAGCAGGCGGGCAAGGGCGGGCACGCCAACACCCCGCGCTTCACCGCCGCGCTGATCACCCACTCCGCGCCCGGCGACACGTTCTGGGACATGGTCCGCAAGGGTGCCCAGGCGGCGGCCGACAAGGACAATGTCGACCTGCAGTACTACGCCGACCCGGACGCGTCCAAGCAGGCGAGCCTGGTGCAGGCCGCGGTCGACAAGAAGGTCGGCGGCATCGCGGTCACCCTCGCCAAGCCGGACGCGCTCAAGGGCGCGGTCAAGAACGCCGAGGCGGCCGGCATACCGGTCGACGGCCTGAACTCCGGCACCGACCAGATGGGCCCGATGGGACTGATCGGCTTCTTCGGGCAGGACGAGCTGGTCGCGGGCGAGGCGGCCGGCGAGCGCCTGGAGCAGGCGGGCGCGCAGCACCCGATCTGCATCATCCACGAGCAGGGCAACGTCGGTCTGAACGACCGCTGCAAGGGCGTGAAGGAGAAGGTGCCGAGCACCCAGGTCGTCTACGTCAACGGCGCCGACCTGCCGTCGGTGCGCTCCACGATCACCGCGAAACTGCAGCAGGACAAGCAGATCGACTGGATCGTCGGCCTGCAGGGCGACGTGTCGCTGAACGCCGTCAAGGCGGTGCAGGCCACCGGATCGAAGGCCAAGATCGGCACCTTCGACACCAACGCCGGCATCGTCAAGGCGATCCAGGACGGCACGGTGCAGTTCGCCGTCGACCAGCAGCCGTGGCTGCAGGGCTACCTGGCGATCGACGCGCTGTGGCTCTACCGCACCAACGGTGACACCGTCGGCGGCGGCAAGCCGACGCTGACCGGGCCGGCGTTCGTGGACAAGAGCAACGTCGACAAGATCGCCGAATACGCCGGCAAGGGCACGCGTTGATGGCCGGCGCGGTCTCCACCACCGACACCCGGACGGCGCCCAGGTCGCCGATCGCCGCGCTGCTCGGTAAGCCGGAGGTCGGTGCACTGATCGGTGCGGTCGCGATCTGCGTGCTCTTCCTGTCGGTCGCGCCGGCGTTCCGCGGGCTGGCCAACGTCGGGACGATCCTCTACCAGTCCTCGGCGATCGGCATCATGGCCGTGCCCGTGGCGCTGCTGATGATCGGCGGAGAGTTCGACCTGTCAGCCGGTGTCGCGGTGACCAGTTCGGCGCTCGCCGCGTCGATGCTGGCCTGGGAGTTCAACTTCAATGTCTGGGTCGGCGTCCTGCTGGCGCTGGCGGTCGCGCTGGCCGTCGGCTTCGCCAACGGCTGGTTGCTGCACCACACCCGGCTGCCCAGCTTCCTGGTCACACTCGGCACTTACTTTGTGCTGCAGGGTGCCAACCTCGCGGTGCCGCGGCTGATCGACAACAACGTCACGTCGCCGAAGATCGACGACATGGCCGGATTCGACTCCGCGCACGCGGTGTTCGCCTCCAGCCACACCTTTTTCAAGTCCGGCTCGTTCGAGGGCATCACGATCAACATCTCGGTGCTCTTCTGGGTCGTGCTGACCGTGGTCGCCGCGGTGGTGTTGACCCGCACCCGTGCCGGCAACTGGATCTTCGCGGCCGGCGGCGACGCCGAGGCGGCGCGGGCCAGCGGCGTGCCGGTGGTGCGCACCAAGATCGGGCTCTTCCTCTTCGTCGGTTTCTGCGCCTGGCTGCTGGGCATGCACACGCTGCTCAATTTCGCGACGGTGCAGTCCAACCAGGGCGTCGGCAACGAGTTCATCTACATCATCGCCGCGGTCGTCGGCGGCTGCCTGCTGACCGGCGGCTTCGGGTCGGTGATCGGTGCCTCGATCGGCGCGCTGATCTACGGCATGACCAACCTGGGCATCACGTATGCCGGCTGGAACGTCGACTGGCTGAAGACCTTCCTCGGCATCATGCTGGTGCTCGCGACGCTGATCAACATGTGGGTACGACGACAGGCGGAACGCCGATGAGTGAGCCAAAAGCTGGTCGAGTAGCGAGGAACGAGCGTATCGAGACCTCGGACGACCAAGCTGGTCGAGTAGCGGCGAGGGACGATGAGCTCGCTGGTCGAGTAGCGGCGAGGGACGAGCCGCGTATCGAGACCACCGAACCGGACGAGACCGCTCCCGTCATACAGCTTCAGGGCGTCGGCAAGACCTACGGCACCGTGCGCGCGCTGACCGGCATCGACCTGGCGGTGCGCGCCGGCGAGGTGACCTGCGTGCTGGGCGACAACGGTGCCGGCAAGTCGACGCTGATCAAGATCATGGCCGGGCTGCACGAGCACACGTCCGGCACCATGCTGGTGGAGGGCACGCCGCGGAAGTTCGGCAGCCCCCGGGAGGCCGTCGAGGCGGGCATCGCGACGGTCTACCAGGATCTGGCGCTCGCGCCGCTGATGTCGGTATGGCGCAACTTCTTCCTCGCCCACGAGCTGCGCAAGGGTCCGCTGCGGCTGCTGGACTCGGCCCGGATGAAGCAGATCACCCGCGACGAGCTGGCCAAGATGGGCATCGACCTGCCGGATGTGGACCGTCCGGTGGGCTCGCTCAGCGGTGGCCAGCGGCAGTGTGTGGCCATCGCTCGGGCCATCTACTTCGGCGCGAAGGTGCTGATCCTGGACGAGCCGACGGCCGCGCTCGGTGTGAAGCAGTCGGGCGTGGTGCTGAAGTATGTCGCCCGCGCCGCCGAGTCCGGCCTAGGCGTCGTCTTCATCACGCACAATCCCCACCACGCCTTCCTGGTGGGCGACCACTTCGTCATCCTCAAACTGGGCGAGATGGCGCTGGACGCCTCCCGCGACGACATCACCGTCGAGCAGCTGACCGAGCAGATGGCCGGCGGCGACGAGCTGGCCGAGCTGGCGCACGAGCTGCGCGCGGACGCCTGAGTCGGTTGGCACTCCCCTCGCCGACTGACGCACTTGGTGCCGACTGACGCATTTGCAACGGCGTCACTCGTCGGCAAATGCGTCAGTCGGCATGGCCGCCCATGACCGAACGACGGCCCGAGTCATGACATTCGGCACAGGTGCCCGGCCGGACGCCGACCTACCGTGAAGGTCATCGCGGAGACACATCAGGAAGGCGAGCACAATGACATCGATCCGGCTGCACCGGTCCCACTGGTGGCTGCTGATCCCCGCCGGCTGGGCGCTGGTCGGCGTCGTCGGTCACTGGCTGGTCCTGCCGATGGTCCTGTTGACGGTGTTCCTCGGCACGGGGATGTCCCGGCACGGGCGGGCGGCGAGGTTGCAGTGCCGGCGCGACCACGAGGAGCGCCACCAGCAGCATTTCCAGGCCGGCCAGGCGCCCTGGGAGCAGCGGCACACCGTCGCGACGCCGCAGCCGGCGCCACGGGTGGACCTGGCCAAGCAGGAGCCGGACACCCTCACCAGCCTGACCGCGCTGTCCGACCTGCCGACCGACGTGCGCCAGCGCGCGCAGCGGCTGGAACACGAATGCTCCGAGACGCTGACGTACCTACGCAAGCACGGCGCGCCGACCGCGCAGGTCTTCGAGGTCGAGCAGATCCAGACCGACTTCGGCCCGCAGGCGCTGCGGTCCTACCTGGCGCTGGCGCCAGGCAGTGCGGACACGACCGAGGTGCTGGACGGCAAAACCGGTCACCAATTGATCATCGAGCAGCTCGATCTGCTGCTCAATCAGGTCGCCGCGCACCTGCACCGTGCGGCCCGGCTCGGCACCGACGAACTGCTGGCCAACCACCGCTTCCTGACCGAGAAGTTCGGACCCGGAGGGGACTCGGAGCTCACCATCTGAGCGACGAAGTATGGCGCGGCATCCGGGGGAGCCGCGCCATACGTATGTGCGGAGGTCACCGGAGCCGGACGGCCAGCTGCCCATTGTCCAGCAGCTTGGTCTCCACCAGCTTGTCGTGACTCTCCACGAACGCGCGGAACGACGAGAACCCGAGCGACTTCTCCTTGAAGGTCGAGTCCAGGCGCTGCATCTGGCTCTTCAGGCTGGACGAGTGCTGCCAGCCGTCGTCGCTCTTCTCGGCGCCGATCCGGATCGCGCGGCGCAACAACGCGGTGGCCTGAGCTTCCTTGCTCGTGGCGGTCTTTCGCGCTTTCGCGGACTTGGCGGCAGCCTTCTTGACCGGCTTCGCAGGTGTGCTGGCCACGGGTCCGGCATCCGCTCCGGGCGCCTCTGCTGCGGCGTCGTCGGAGACGCCGGGCAGGTCGCCGTACGAGCTGAAGTCGTCGCACGCAGCCACGAGCGCGCGGCTCGTCGACCCGGTGACGCCGATGCCGACGACGAACCTGCCGAGTTGCTTGCAGCGCTGCGCCAGCGCGATGTAGTCCGAATCCCCGCCCACCACCACGACATGCGTGATGTCGGCGTGCTGGAAGAGATCGTTGACCGCATCGATCGACAGGCGTATGTCGGCGCCGTTCTTGGTCCCCGACGTCGCGAAGAGCTGCACCAGATCGACGGCGCGGTCGGTCAGCTGCCGCTTGTATGCCGCATTGGCCGGCACCGACCAGTCGGCATACGCGCGGGTGAAGGCCACGGTGCCGAACGACGAGGCGTAGTCGATGATCGCGCCCAGGTCGACCTCGGCCTCGATGAGGCGACGCGACACCTCACCCTCCTCCGCGGGCGTGTGATCGCGGGCGTTGTCCTTGCGCCACCGGCCGGAGCCGTGCACGGCGTCGTACCGCGAGATCACCATGTTGTCGAAGTCGATGTAGACCGCGACGCGCGCATCACTCATGTTGCCGACCCTAGTGCGGGTATGGCGGGCCGCGCCTCAGCCGGCGACGGCGGCGACGGCCTCGATCTCCACCAGTTGGTCGGGATAGCCGAGCACCGCGACACCGACCAGGGTGCTCGGCACGTCATGGGTGCCGAAGTGCGCGGCCACGACATCCCAGGCGGCCACCAGTTCGGCCCGGTCGGTGGTCGCGACCAGGACGCGCGTGCTCAGCACGTCGGTCAGCTCCGCGCCGGCCGCGGCGAGCGCGATCTCCAAGTTGGTCAGGCACTTTCGCGCCTGGCCGGCCACATCCCCGACCGCCGCGATGGTGCCGTCGGAGTGCAGGGGACACGCGCCGGCCAGCTGGATCACCCGGCTGCCGGAGGGTGCCGTGGCGGCATACGCGTAGGGCGCCGGCGCCAGCTGGTCGGACCGGATGAGGCGGACTGCGGGGGACATGGCACCGACGCTAGGGCGCCGGAGCGGCGGCCACCAGTGAAATTCGCACGCGCACGCGCACGCGTCGCGGCCGACGCGCCTGGCGCCCGCCGGAAAGGTAAACGCCGCGCCTCGCGGCGGTATGGCTTCGGCATCGCCACGGCAAACCTTTGGCCGGGTCGGGAACCAAACCCCCGCTGCGCCGTCGACAGGGCCACTATCCGGTGGTGGCACACATCTCTGCCATGACCGACAGGAGCCCACGCATGACCCGCATGACCCGCTCGTCCCTCACCCTCAAGCTCGGCGTCGGCGCCACCGCGCTGGCCATGTCCCTGGTGCCGGCGCTGTCTGCGCGGGCCGCCGGCGTCAACTATGCGGCGCTCGGGGACTCCTATTCCTCTGGTGTCGGGGCCGGCGACTACCTCGGCAGCAGCGGCGACTGCGATCGCAGCCCCAACGCCTACTCGGCGCTGTGGGCCCAGCAGCACAGCCCGTCGGCATACGTCTCCGTCGCCTGCTCGGGCGCGAGAACCACTGACGTCATTGCCAATCAGCTGGGGGTGCTGTCGGCGAGCACCACCTTGGTGAGCATCACCATCGGCGGCAACGACGTCGGCTTCAGCAGCATCATGCAGGACTGCATCCTGGACGGCACGACGACCTGCGTGAACGAGGTGAACAACGCCAAGGCAGACGCGAAGGCGAACCTGCCGGGCAAGTTGGCGGGCGTCTACAGCGCGATCCGGTCCAAGGCGCCCAACGCGCACGTCGTCGTGCTCGGCTACCCCGATTTCTACGACCTGAGCAAGGACTGCGTCGGCATCAGCCAGGAGTCCCGCACCGCCATCGACAGCGGCATCGATGTGATTGATTCGATCACCAGCACTGCGGCCAGCAGGGCCGGATTCACGTATGGCGACGTGCGCGGCGCGTTCTCGGGCCACGAGATCTGCGACTCGGGCCGCTGGCTGCACTCGGTCAACTTCCTGCACCTGGAGGAGTCCTACCACCCGACCGCGGACGGCCACGCGAAGGGCTATCTACCGGTCTTCGCCGCTCGGGCCTGAGGGCAGCGACCCGCTCCCCTCTTTGCCGAGAGGCCCCCCGTTCGCCCACCGGCCCCTCGATTTGGCCCCGTTTTCCCCGAAATCGGAGGTCCGCTCGATCATTCGGGGGCCTTTCGGCGATGTCACCGGCGCCGCCGGGGCGCACGAACAGCGCAAACCTGATCAAGCAGGCCGCGTGCCCGCTGCGGCATGCTCGAACGATGGATACCGAACCATTGGCCGGGCAGGTCGTCCTGATCGCCGGCGCATCGCGCGGCCTCGGCCGGGCGTGCGCGATCGAGTTCGCCGCGGCCGGTGCGTATGTCGTCTGCACCGGCCGCAGCACCCGCGACGCACCGACCCACGCGCAGCCCGCTGACCTCACGCTGGAGCGGACGCTCGAGGAGGTGGCCGCGCACGGCGGGAAGGGCGAGTGGCACCGCTGTGACCACACGGATCCGACGCAGGTGGAGGCCCTGGTGCGCGACCTGGTCGAGCGGCACGGGCACATCGACATACTCGTCAACAACGCGTGGGGCGGCCACGACCACCACGACGACCCGGGTGGCGAGGAGGTGTGGGACGAGCCGATGGATCAGTTCCGCGCGATGCTGCTCGGCGGTGCCTACTCGGACTTCGTCACGTCGATGCTCACGCTGAAGCTCGCGATGGCACCGGAAGGGAAGGGCCTGATCCTCACCTCGACCTGGCACATGCCCGAACCGCCCGCCTGGCTGCCCTACGAGTCGAGCAAGGCCGCCAAGAACCGGCTGGTCTATGCGCTCGCGTATCACCTTCAGCCGCACGGGATTCCGGCGATCGCGGTGGCACCCGGCTGGATGCGCACCGAGCTGATGGAGGCAAAGGTCCCCGCCGAGGATCTCGCCGGCAACACCGAGTCACCCCGGTATGCCGCGCGCGTGATGGTCGCGCTCGCGACCGACCCGGACGTGCAGCGCTTCAGCGGCCAGGTGGTCGACGTGGGCGAGCTGGCGGTGGCGTATGGCGTCACCGACCTCGACGGCACGCAGCCGCAGCCCAACGCCGGTCGCTTCGAGCCGAGCCGCCCCCTCCCGCCATACGAGAGCTGACTTCTCGCCGAGAGGACACCTAAATGCCGAAAAGACAGGCAAATCGGGCGATCAGAGCCCGAATTGCCTGTCCTCTCAGTATGTTTCCTGTCCTCTCGGCGAGAGGGTCAGGTCAACGAGTCTCGTCGCCCTTGATGAAGGCTTCGAGCTTGGCGCGGCCGAGGCTGTCCTCGCGCTGCTCCGGCGGGGACTTCATCAGGTAGGACGAGGCCGACAGCAGCGGGCCGCCGATGCCGCGGTCCTTGGCGATCTTCGCGGCCCGGATGGCGTCGATGATGATGCCGGCGGAGTTCGGGGAGTCCCAGACCTCGAGCTTGTACTCCAGGTTCAGCGGAACGTCACCGAAGGCGCGGCCCTCGAGGCGCACGTAGGCCCACTTGCGGTCGTCCAGCCACTGCACGTAGTCCGACGGGCCGATGTGCACGTTGCGGCCGTCCTTGATGCCGGCCAGCGGGCCGCTCAGGTTGGAGGTCACGGCCTGGGTCTTGGAGACCTTCTTGGACTCCAGGCGCTCGCGCTCGAGCATGTTCTTGAAGTCCATGTTGCCGCCGACGTTCAGCTGGTAGGTGCGGTCCAGCGTGACCCCGCGGTCCTCGAAGAGGCGGGCCATGACGCGGTGGGTGATGGTCGCGCCGACCTGGCTCTTGATGTCGTCGCCGACGATCGGGACACCGGCGTCCTCGAACTTCTTGGCCCACTCCGGGTCGGAGGCGATGAAGACCGGCAGGGCGTTGACGAAGGCGACGCCCGCGTCGATGGCGCACTGGGCGTAGAACTTGTCGGCCTGCTCGGAGCCGACCGGCAGGTAGGAGACGAGCACGTCGGCCCGGGCGTCCTTGAGCGCCTGGACGACGTCGACCGGCTCGCTGTCGGCCTCGGTGATGGTCTGGGCGTAGTACTTGCCGATGCCGTCGAGGGTGGTGCCGCGCTGGACGGTGACACCGGTCGGCGGGACGTCGGCGATCTTGATGGTGTTGTTCTCGCTGGCGGTGATCGCCTCGGCCAGGTCGAAGCCGACCTTCTTGGCGTCGACGTCGAACGCGGCGACGAACTCCACGTCACCGACGTGGTAGTCACCGAACTTCACGTGCATCAGACCCGGGACAGTCGTGTCGGGCGACGCGTCCTTGTAGTACTCAACACCCTGCACGAGCGAGCTCGCGCAGTTGCCGACGCCGACGATGGCGACGCGAATGGATCCCATTTCCTACTCCTTGTCGGATTTTCCGCTGGGGCCGGAGTGTTCCTCCGGAGACTCCCCATCGACCGGCTGATCGGCAGGCGCCGTCTCGCCGGGATTGGTGATGCCGTATGCCGAGCGCTCGGTCTCGATCAGCTCACTGAGCCAGCGCACCTCACGTTCGGTGGACTCCAGCCCGTGGCGGTGCAATTCGGCGGTGTATTTGTCGGTGCGCTCGCGACGCGCACGGGACTGCTCCCGCGAGTCGTCCAGGCGCTCCTCCAGCCGACTGCGGCGACCCTCCAGGATGCGCAATCGCACATCGCTGCTGGCTCGGCCGAAGAAGGCGAAGTGGACGTCGAAGTTCTCGTCCTCCCACGAGGCAGGGCCCGTCTGGGCCATGAGCGTCTGGAACTGCTCCTTGCCCTCCGCGGTCAGCTCGTAGGTGATCTTGCCGCGCTTGCCGCCGAGGCCGGGACCCTGGTGGCTCTGCCGGTCCTGGTCGGCGGAGCTGCGCTCACTGATCCAGCCGCGCTCGACCAGGCCGCGCAGGCACGGGTAGAGCGAGCCGAACGACACGGCACGGAACGCGCCCAGCACCCCGGACAGTTGCTTGCGCAACTCGTAACCGTGCAGCGGCTGGTCGTGCAGCAGACCGAGGATCGCCAGCTCGAGTATGGCGCCACGTCGTGACATGGGCGACCTCCTCGGTGCTGTCGGTGGATCCTGCGGATGCGGGGGGTGTGACCACGAGCATAGCGCATCCGATGTATCGAACCGATACATCGGCGTTGTATGGCGGGTCGATGGGTGCAGCGGCCTTCACGATTCCCGGTTCACTGCTTCGGCAGTTACCCTGCACCGGTGACAGATGAGCAGGGTGGGGCGCCTCGTCGCGCCGCAGCGCGACCGGTGCCGGGCCGCAGGAAGCGCCCGAAGAAAGAGCACGGATTGTTCTTCAAGGTCTTCTGGCGGACCGTGCTGGGCTTCGTCCTGCTGGGTCTGATCGGGGTCGTCGCACTGGTCATCATCTACCTGCGTACGCCCATCCCGCAGCCGCAGGCCGACGCCGCGAAGCAGGTCTCGATCGTCTACTACAGCGACGGGAAGACCGAGCTCGGCCGGTTCAGCACGGTCAACCGCGAGGACGTCAAGCTGGCCCAGGTGCCCAAGACGGTCCGCTACGAATTCCTGGCCGCCGAGGACCGCAACTTCTACAAGAACTCCGGCGTCTCGATCAGCGGCACCATCCGCGCCGCCTGGAGCACGCTGTCCGGCGGGCAGGAGCAGGGCGGCTCGACGATCACCCAGCAATACGTCAAGAACTACTTCCTGACCCAGGACCGGTCGGTCAAGCGCAAGGTCAAGGAGATCATGATCGCGCTGAAGATCGACCGGAAGATGTCCAAGGACGACATCCTGCAGGCCTACCTGAACAACATCTACTTCGGGCGCGGTGCCTACGGCATACAGGCAGCGTCGCAGGCCTACTTCGGCGTCGACGTCAGCAAGCTGGACGCCAGCCAGGGCGCGTTCCTCGCCTCGGTGATCAACGCGCCGGGCCTGTACGACCCGCAGTACGGCGCGGACGCCAAGGCGCGCGCCAACGCCCGGATGACCTACGTGCTGGACGGCATGGTCAAGGAGGGCTGGATGACGCCGGCGCAGCGCGCCAAGGCGCACATGCCGGACTTCAAGAAGTACAACCCCAACGCGCAGCAGGTCTCCGGCCCGAACGGCTACATCGTGTCGGCCGTGCGGTCGGAGCTGCAGCACAAGCTGAAGCTGACCCACGAGGACATCGACCGGGGCGGGCTGCGCATCACCACGACCATCGACAAGAACTCCCAGAAAGCGGCCGTCGACGCCGTCCACCGGAACGTCCCGAGCCAGACCGCCCGGCTGGACGCATTGCACACCGGGCTGGTCGCCGAGCAGCCGGACGGTGCGGTCGTGGCGATGTATGGCGGCGAGGACGCGGCCAAGGAGATCAGCGCCGCGAACGATGCACAGCTGCAAGGCGGTTCGAGCTTCAAGGCGTTCGGGTTGGCCGCGGCATTGCAGGACGGTATGACGATGCAGACCAAGTTCAGCGGTGCGTCGCCGCTGATCCTGCACCGCGGCAACGGCAAGACGACCAAGATCTACAACGACAACCACGAGCAGTTCGGGATGCTCACCCTCGAGCGCGCCTTCGCGGTGTCGTCCAACACGGCGTTCGTGCGGCTCAACCAGGCGCTCGGCACCGGCAAGACGCTGGCCGCCGCGCAGCAGCTCGGCATACCGCAGAGCTCCCCGGGCATGAACGACCCGGTGCCGACCGACATCCTGGGCAGTGCGGCCGTGCGGGTGATCGACATGGCCAACGCCTACAACACCATCAGCGCGGAGGGGAAGAAGGCCGACCCCTACTTCATCCAGAAGGTCACCAGCGTCGCGGGTGACTACAGCTACGACGCGCACCCGAACACCCAGCAGGCGATCGCCAAGGACGTCGCCGCCAACCTGGTCAACGGGATGACCGGCCCGCTGACGGACTCCGACGGCACCGCGCACCACACCGCCGGTCAGCTGAACCGGCCGGCCGCCGGCAAGACCGGCACGTCCAGTCACTACCTGTCGGCGTGGTTCACCGGGTTCACGCCCGACCAGCTGACCGTCTCGGTCGGCATGTATGCCGGCAACGGCAAGCAGGCCGGCACCATCGGGCTGGACAAGGCGACGCACAACGCGTCGTTCTACGGCGGCGACACGCCGGCCACCATCTGGCTGGACTTCATGCAGGCTGCGCTCAAGGGGCAGAAGGTCGCCCCGCTGCCGCAGACGAAGGAGGTCAAGCAGACCACGACGTATTCGGCGCCGCCGGTCACCTCCACCCAGGCGCCGACCAGCACCACCACGACGACGTCGTCCACGCCGAGCTCGACCAGCTCGAGTTCGACGCCGTCCAGCAGCACGTCGAGTTCGACCACCAGCACGACGCAGCCGCCGAGCCCGACCACCACCACGACGACCACGCAGCCGCCGAGTCCGACCTCACGTCCGACGGCGACCCGGCCGACGCTGCCGGTTCCGCCGCCGCCGGTCACCCAGGGCGGCGGTCAGCCGAGGTCGTCGGAGCCGCAGCCGACGCGCTGAGTTACCCGGCTGGGCTCACTGCGGGTCTGGCCGCTCCTGCATGAGCGCGTCGTCCTTGTCGCGGTCTTCGACGACATACGGTGCCGCGCGGTCCTCGCGATCGCCGCCGACGCCGAAGTGGCGGTAGAGGTCCTGCTCGTCCTTGGGCGTCAGCCGCCCCGACGGGTCGTGGTGTGGTGCGTCCCGCAGCTGCTGGTCGTCATACGGCACGGTGAGCCGTTCGCCGTCGAACTGCGCGGTGGCGAGAGGCACCATGGTGGCGTCGTCGGCTCCCTCGGTCGCGACCGCCACCCACTGCGGCTGGGACGTGGCGTCGTCGAGGTAGACGGCGTCGACCGTGCCGAGCTTGCTGCCGTCGGCGCCCATGACGTCGACACCCTGCAGCGATCCGGGGTCGAACGTGTTGCTGTTCGTGGTCATGATCGTCCTTCCTGGAGGTCCGAGCACGAGCCGAGTTACCCGGCACCGGTTAGGGACAATCGCGGGTTAGGCTCGCGCCGTGCCTTCGCCCACACGCCTGACCTCACCCAGCCGCGGGGAGGAGCCCGCCGCGCTCGCGACCGGGATCATCGGTGGGCCGGTCGGTCGTTTCGCGGCGATCGGCCGCCGTGGCTGGACGTATGCCGCGGCGATGTTGTCGGCGCTGGCGTCGGTGCTGGTCGCGCTCGGCGTGCTGCAGAAGAACCACTGCGTGCGCGAGGGCTGGGGGTCACCGGGTGCCCTGTGGCACGCGTGCTACTCGGACCTGCCGGTGGGTTCCGGCGGCCCGAAGGGCGGCACCCCGTGGTCGTCCGGCGGCGCGGGCAACACCCAGCCGGTCCTGACCGCGATCCTGGACTGGATCGTCAAGCAGTTGACTCCGGGCGGCAGCGCGCTGGGCACCCAGCAGGTCTACTTCGCGATCGGCACCGTGATCATCGCGCTGCTGATCGCGCTGACCACGATCGCGACCGCGTCGATGCTGCGCAGCACCCCATGGCTGGCCGCACACGTGGCGCTCAGCCCGGTGCTGATCACCGCGGCCCTGGTCTCCTTCGACGTGCTGGGCGTCGCCCTCGCGACCGTCGGTATGGCGCTCTGGGCGCGCCGGCACCCGGCAGCCGCCGGCGTCTGCCTCGGTGCAGCAGTCATGGCCCGGACCAATCCGTTGGTGCTGCTCGGCGCGATCACCCTCATCGCGCTGCGCGACGGCACCCGCGGCCCGCTGGCCCGCTGCCTCACCGGCGCGGCCGCGGCGATCGTGGTCTGCTTCGGGGTGGCGTACGCGTGGGGCGGGGATCCGCTGGCGCCATACCGCGGCTGGTGGCACCAGGCCGCCGGTTACGGCTCGCCGGGCTACCTGCTGACCGCCGCGCACCATCCGCTGCCGGCGACGTCGCTGTCGATCATCGCGGTCCTCGGCTGGGTGGTCGCCTTCCTGCTCGGTGTCTACCTGACCGGCCGGCCCGTCGAGCGCACCCAGCTCGCGCCGCTGGCGCTGACGATGCTGGTCATCGTGCTGCTCACCGGCAAGTCGATGTCGGTGCAGAGCTGCTTGTGGGTGCTGCCGCTGATGGCGCTGGCTGCGCTGCGCTGGCGCGAACACCTGCTGTGGGCCGGCGCCGAGATCGTCTACTTCGTCATGACCTGGATGTACATCGCCGGGCCGAGCAACACCGCCAAGGCGCTGCCCGCGGCGGCATACTCCTTCTTCCTGCTGATCCGGCTGATCGCGTATGTCGGGATCGCCTGGGCCTCCTGGGAGACCTCCCAGGACCTGGAGCGCGACCCGGCCACCCCCGCTGATCGGTGAAGCTGGGCGCACGCTGGTCGAGTGCCGGAGGAGCGGAGCGGGGGAGGTGTATCGAGACCGAGTGCCGCATCGCGCGATCTCGATTAACGCCGGACGGTCGTTGACCGATAAACTCGCGTCCGGCCCGTGCCGTAGGTATCCGTATGTCGGAGCCTGGCGGCATACTCGCGGGAGACACCGGAGACGGTGACGACCGGGGGCGGGCCACGCTGCAACCCTCCTGTCACGGAGAGACCGTGACCGCTTGAGACCGAAGGAGGTGGGTTAACGCATGCGTCAGTACGAATTGATGATCATCATCGACCCCGAGCTCGACGAGCGCGTTGTCCAGCCCACGCTGGACAAGTTGCTCAAGGTCGTGACCGCCGAAGGCGGCAAGATCGACAACACCGACATCTGGGGTCGTCGCCGTCTTGCCTACGACATCAAGAAGAAGTCCGAGGGCATCTACGCCGTTGTGACGATGACCGCCGAGTCGGCTACCGCCAAGGAGCTCGACCGCCAGCTGTCGCTCAACGAGCAGATCATGCGCACCAAGCTGCTGCGCGTGGACGCCTGAAGCTCGACATCTAGCAAGGGAGTTCCGACATGGCCGCAGGCGACACCGTCATCACAGTCATCGGCAACCTGACCCAGGACCCGGAGTTGCGGTTCACGCCGTCCGGGGCAGCCGTCGCCAACTTCACCGTTGCGTCGACGCCGCGCTACATGGATCGGCAGACCAATGAGTGGAAGGACGGCGAAACGCTGTTCATGCGCTGCTCGGTATGGCGCGAGGCGGCCGAGAACGTCGCCGAGTCGCTGACCCGTGGCGCACGGGTGATCGTCTCCGGTCGCCTGAAGTCCCGTTCGTGGGACGACAAGGAGACCGGCCAGAAGCGCACCACCATGGAGCTCGACGTCGACGAGGTCGGCCCGTCCCTGCGTTACGCAACCGCGAAGGTCAACAAGACCCAGCGCGGCGGCGGACCCGGTGGCGGTTTCGGCGGCAACGGCGGCGGCAACGGTGGTTTCGGCGGCAACTCCGGTGGCCAGCAGGGCGGCTTCGGTGGCGGACAGCAGTCCGACCCGTGGGCGACCGGCGGCCAGGGCGGCGGCCAGCAGGCCCCGCAGTCCGGTGGTCAGGGCGGCGGCTGGAGCACCGGCCCGTCCTACGACGAACCCCCCTTCTGAGGATGCCGGTCGAGTAGGAGCGAGCCGCTAGGCGAGCGACGTATCGAGACCAGCGTCATACATCACAGAACAACCCCATCCCGAGTGAAGGCTCGGGCTCTCGGAAACGAAGGAGAGCACCACGATGGCTAAGCCCGTCATTCGCAAGCCCAAGAAGAAGGCCAACCCGCTGAAGCTGGCCAAGGTCGAGTCGATCGACTACAAGGACGTCGCGCTGCTGCGCAAGTTCATCAGCGACCGTGGCAAGATCCGCGCGCGTCGGGTCACCGGCGTCTCCGTGCAGGAGCAGCGGCTGATCGCCACCGCGGTCAAGAACGCCCGCGAGATGGCCCTGCTGCCCTACTCGTCCTCCGCGCGCTGAAAGAAGTAACGCTATGAAGATCATTCTGACCCACGAGGTCGCCTCGCTCGGCGCTCCAGGTGACGTGGTCGAGGTCAAGGACGGCTACGCCCGCAACTACCTCCTGCCTCGCCACTTGGCCACGCCGTGGACGAAGGGCGGCCAGAAGCAGGTCGACGCGATCACCAAGGCGCGGGCCACCCGTGCGGTGAAGTCGCTGGAGCAGGCCCAGTCGCTGAAGGGCAACCTGGAGTCCTCGGTCGTGCGCCTCGCCGCGCGCGCCGGTGAGTCCGGTCGTCTGTTCGGTGCGGTTACCACCGCCGAGATCGCCGAGGCCGTCAAGGCCGCCGGTGCGGGCGAGATCGACCGTCGCACGGTGCAGGTCGCCCAGCCGATCCGCAACGTCGGCACCCACGAGGTCAGCGTCAAGCTGCACCCCGAGGTCGAGGCCACCGTCACGCTGGACGTCGTCGCCGCGAAGTGACGTCGCGCCGCTGACAGCAGCGCAGAGCCGGTCATCCCCCGTGGGGTGGCCGGCTCTTCGCATGGGCGGCGTACCGGTGCATAACCGGCAACGGTCGCTAGCTCTGGGCATGTGTGCAGCCGGGACCCGTGCATAACCGGCGACGGTCGCCGGTTGGGGGTGCTTTCGCGGGCCGGGGCCGGTGCATAACCGGCAACGGTCGCTGGTTGGGAACCGCCGACGCCGCCTCAGGCGCCGGTCACCATCCACCGCTCCGAGCGGGCGCGCAGGCCGAGACCGACGAGCCGGAAGAGCATGAAGCCGGTGAACGCCCACCACAACATCAGCAGCGCATGACCGGGACCGCCGGCCCGCAGCGTGGCGGCGTGCGCGTGCACCAGCCACAGCAGCGGCAGGTATGCCGCCAGCGACGCCACCTGCAGCCACGCCAGCGCGGGCCCGTCGCCGGCGCCGATCAGCACCCCGTCGAGCACGAACACCAGCCCGGCCACCGGCTGGCCGAGCGCGACGACGAGCAATGCCACCGAGAGCGCGTCCCGGACCGACTGGTCGCCGGTGAACAGGACCGGCACGACGGTGTGCGTCGCAGCCACGACGACGCCGAGCGCGACGCCCATCCACCACCCCCACCACAGCATCAGCCGGGTGGCGGCGCGGGTGCCCGCCAGGTCCTGCGCGCCGAGTGTGTGGCCGGTGAGCGCCTGGGCGGCGATGGCCAGCGCGTCGAGCGCGAACGCGAGGAAGCCGAAGACGGTCATCGCGACCTGGTGCGCGGCCAGCGGCACGTCGCCGAGTTCGGCGGCGGCCCAGGTGCTGGCGAGCATCGCGGCCCGCAGCGCCAGCGTGCGTACCAGCAGGGGGACGCCGAAGCGGGCCGCGGCGAGAACCCGCCCGGGATGCGGCCGCAGGCTGGTGCCCAGCCGGCGGGCCCGGCGCAGCACGACCAGGAGCAGCCCGGCCGCCAGACCGGACTGCGCGATGACCGTGCCGAGCGCCGAGCCGGCGATGCCGAGCCCGGCGCCATACACGAAGACGACGTTGAGGACCAGGTTGGCGGCGAAGCCGGTGGTGGCGCCGATCAGCGGCGTGCGGGTGTCCTGGAAGCCGCGCAGCACGCCGGTGGCGGCGAGTACGGCGAGCATCCCGGGTATGCCGAAGGCGCTGATCCGCAGGTAGATCGTGGCTTCGTCCGCAACGGCGGGAGAGGCGCCGAAGACGTCGCAGATCGGCCCGGCGAAGACGGCCACCACGACCGTGGTGATGGCACCGAGGAAGACCGACAGCCAGATGCCGTCGACACCCGCGCCGACGGCCGCCGAGTCCTGCCCGGCGCCGAGCCGCCGGGCGACCAGCGCGGTGGTGCCGTAGGCGAGGAAGACGTAGATGTTGGCGGCGGTCAGCAGGGCCGCGCTGGCGACGCCGAGGCCGGCCAGCTGATCGGTGCCGAGGTGGCCGACGATCGCCGAGTCGGCCATCAGGAAGAGCGGTTCGGCGACCAGTGCGAGGAACGCCGGGACGGCGAGCGCGAGGATCTGCCGATGGGTCGAACGCGAGGGGGTGTCCGTGCCGGCGGGCGGCGACGACGGAGGGCTGGCGGGCACGCCCCCCAGGGTACGGCGCGCTGCGCGGCCTGCCCGCCTCGAGCGTCCCGCTGCGGCGCGGGTGACGAGCACGTAAATCGTGTCTTGTCATGTGAGACGCCGCCGTCTCAGGTTCGGCTCGCCGTTGCCGCGGACCCGTGCGGTGGCGCCGGTTTGCCGCGCGCCGACCGGAACCGCGGAATGCTGCGGAATATCACGGAATGATCACGAGGCCAACTCGGTCCGAACGGGCGAGCGCCGGCGTCCACAGCTGAACGGTTGTCCACAGATATCCGCGAACGACTTTGGGAAGGCGTCCGCATGCGTCATAGTCAGTGACCGTGCCACCGGCGAAATTCGGGGAGTCGGCTGCACAACCTGGGTGGGGGCGGATCGCTCCGGGGCAACGGCGCCCGCACCCGTTCGTCACTGCAGTCCATTCGAAGGGTCCCTTGATTCATGGGTTCGTACTCCCCGCGTCACTTGAAGCGTGAGCCGAAGATTCTGAACAAGTTCGGGCGCCGTGGCGTCGCCGTCGCCGCAGTCGGCGCGGTCGTCGTTCCGGTCGCCGGCATGGAGAGCGCCTCGGCGGCTCCCGGCGCCGGCCTCGTGCGGGCGACCACCGTGCACGCCGCCAGCCACGTCCAGGCCGCCGGCCATCTCGCCGCCACCGTGCGCGTCGGCCCGACCGTCCGCTACGGCTCGCGCGGCAGCGCGGTCAAGACGGTCCAGCGCAAGCTGCATGGCCTGGCCGTCGACGGCATCTTCGGCGCGCGCACGCGCAGCAAGGTCAAGTCGTTCCAGCGCGCGCACCGACTGGCCGCCGACGGCATCGTCGGTCCGCACACCTGGCGAGCGCTCGGCGGCTCCGGCGGCGCCCCCACCTCGGCCCCGAAGCCCGCACCGAAGGCGCACTCGTCCTCCATCGTGTCGATCGCGATGAGTCTGCGCGGCACGCCATACCGCTACGGTGGCGACTCGCGCTCCGGCTTCGACTGCTCCGGCTTCACGCAGTACGTCTACCGCCAGGCCGGCAAGAGCATCCCGCGCACCGCGTCGGCGCAGGCCGCCCGTGCCACCCGGGTCTCGAGCCCGCGTCCCGGTGACCTGATCTTCTGGGGTTACCCCGCCTACCACACCGGCATCTACCTCGGTGGCGGCAAGATGATCGCCGCCCGCCGTCCCGGCACCGTGGTCGGCGTCCAGAACCTCTGGGGCAGCCACTACTTCGGCCGCATCTGAGGCCCCCCTGCGAGCGCGGTCCCGCCGCGTCCGAGAAAGCCCCGTCGACCCGGTTGGTCGGCGGGGCTTCTCGCTACCGTCACACGGCCTGTAAGGCGCTCCTGAGCGCTTGTGGGCCGGCGATCACGGCCGTGGTGGATGCGCGCGCGAGGCGACAGGAGGCGCCGGCAGCCGCCCGCCGGTGGGCGCGGGGAGGCGCGGCATACCTCCTGCGGCGGCCCGCGCGGACGCGGCTGCCGGACGGAAGGTTGGTTGCAGAACGCTCACATCTCATATGATGAGACGTTTCCTGAAAACTTTCAGTTCGGCGTGTCGTTCGAATCATTTTGCGGCGTGAGCTGCTAAAAGCAGCCACTTCGGCGCAGTTTCGTTGAAATTGCAACACCGGCGCGCAACAGCCCCGTGTGCACCGCAAATTCACTGCAATCACACCAGTCACAGCCGTCACAACGGCCCATTCGTACTCAGAATTCGCGTCTTTCACAGGTTCGAAACCACCGGCATCATCAGTGCTCGTGCAGCGCCTTCTTCGGGGAAGGAGTAGGCGACATCGGGGGATGACACGGCACGCGTGTCATCCCCCTGCGCGCGTTTCAGGACTGGACGAGTACCGAGAGGGTCACATGGCCACGATTACTACTCCGAGACATCGCAAACCACGGCCTGGGCTGTCAGCCAAGGTCGCCCCGGCGATCACCTCCCGCAAGGGTCTGGCGGTGACCGGAACGCTCCTCAGCGTCCCGGCGACCGTTGCCAGCCTCGTGCAGGCTGCTCCGTCGTATGCCGATCCCGGCAGCGGCTCGAGCGCGTCAGGGCAGCGCAGCAGCGCGTCGACCGGTGGTGTTCGCACCGCCGCGCCGGCAACCGTGGTTTACCTGCGCTACGGATCAACAGGCAGTTACGTCAAGACGCTGCAGCAGCGGCTGGGTGGGCTGGCGACGGACGGCGTCTTCGGGGCGCTCACGCTTTCGAAGGTGAAGTCCTTCCAGCGTGCGCATCACCTGGCCGTCGACGGCATCGTCGGACCGGCGACGTGGAACGCCTTGGGGGGTTTCCCGGGGGCCACCACGAACCCGGCGCCGAAGCCGACACCCACGCCGACGCCGACGCCTCCGCCGCCGACCTGCAAGGTCAGTGTGCTGCGGTATGGCGCCACGGGCGGCTACGTGTCGAGCGCGCAGCGGGACCTCGGCGGTCTGTCCGTCGACGGTGTCTTCGGTGCCGACACGCTGTCGCGGGTGAAGGCGTTCCAGGCCAGCAAGGGTCTGGTGGCCGATGGCATCATCGGCCCGATGACCTGGAGCGCGCTGGGCGGCTTCCCGTGTGGCAGCGACCCGACGCCGACGCCGACCCCACCGCCGCCGTCGAGCAACCAGGGTCTCTCCGCGGTCGTCTCGATCGCGCAGAAGTACCTGGGTGTGCCCTACGTGTGGGGCGGCTCGTCCCCGTCGCAGGGCTTCGACTGCTCGGGACTCACGTCATACGTGTACAAGCAGGCCGGGCTCTACATCCCGCGCACGGCCAGCCAGCAGCAGGCCTACATGAAGAAGACGACCAGCCCGCAGCCGGGTGACCTGGTCTTCTTCGGTGCGCCGGCGTATCACGTGGGCATCTACGTCAGCCCCGGCATGATGATCGCGGCGCCGGTCCCCGGCGACGTGGTCAAGCTCCAGACGATCTGGACGACGCCGACCAACTACGGCACGTTGCGCTGAGCGCAGCTCGCCGTCCGGTCCACGCGGCCACGGTCACTCCGTCGAGTGACCGTGGCCGCGGTGCATATGCCGGGCGGATCGCGTGGCGCAGTGACGTCGCGTGGCGCAGCGACGTCGCGCGGCGCAGCGACGGTGCGCGGCGCCGAGAGGTCAGCCGATGCACTGAGCCGGTGCTCTGGCGACATCCATCGACCGCTCGGCGCGCGTGGTCCGGTGGGCGGGGTGGGTGCCTGTGGACAACTTCTGCGCCGTGACCCATCGGCTTGGCATGATCGCGGGGTCGGGTATGCCGCGCCGCGCCGCTTCTTGACCAAAGTTTTAATCGGTTGGCCGGTTTTGCGCCCGACAGGGCGCCGATAATCGCGGGGCACTCAGGTTCCACTCAGGGAGGGATGTCACCGATGCGGAACTCACGCGCCATGGCCGCCACCGCGACGCTGCTCGCGGTGCTGGCAGCGGCCGGCTGCAGCGGCGGTTCGAGCGGCGGTGGCTCGTCGTCGACCGCATCGCACAGGACGAACCCCGGCACCAGCTCCGGGGAACCTGCCCCGCCACAGACATCGACCAGCAGTTCCGCCACGGCCACCTCGCCGTCGTCATCCGCGACGCCGTCCTCGAGCGGTACGGCGGCCGGCGCGCCCGGTGTGCCGGACGCCGCGCGGCAGCACACGGAGGCTGGTGCAGTGGCATTCGCGCGGCATTACTGGGACACCGTCAATAAGACCGCGGTGGAACCCAAAGTAGATGTGCTCGAAAAACTGGCGACGGATTCTTGTAAGACATGTCGAAACTTTGCCGAAACCGTGCGGTCGAATGTCCAGGACGGCCAGAAATTCAGTGGACCCGAAGGGAAGATCCTTGAGTCCGAATGGCGAGCGAACGCTGTTTGGATGAAGATTGAACCGATGGACGTGGACCTGATCGACGCAGATACGGGGGCTGTTGTGAAACACTACCCGAAGGATCCGGTGTACATCTGGGTCATTGATTTAAGGTGGACGGCCGCAGGGTGGCGGGTGAATTCGATGCAGGTAGCAGATTCAAGTTCATGGTGAACGGTTGGGGACTGGCGTCGGCGGTCCTAATAGCGATCGTGGCGACTAACGTAAGTAACTCCACGGCCGCTATAGGGGCGCCGCATCAGTCAAGAGGCAAGTGTATCAACGGTGTTTGCGGCGAGACGGATGGCGACGGCACTTACGCTGGTATGTCCCGAGGACAGACGTCACGGTTGCCGAAAAAGGGAAAGTCCACAGTTACCGAAGGCAAGAAACATGTCGTGAAACTCGTGCCATACGAGTATCGAGTGGCTCTTGCCTGCCCGGCCAACAATGATCCCGAAAAGAACGAAGTCGGTTGCGAGAAGGCGTTCAAGACGTGCATCGACGTCAAGGACGCGGAGGGCCCGTTGAAGACCGTTTTCCGCCGTCTGACGGAACCGAAGGGAAAGGACGGCTGGCACAACGTCGGGGAGACGTGCTGGCCGAAGTTGGTTCCGGGAGCCAAGTCGAAGCCGGAGCTCACGGTCGCTATGATCCGGTCGGAGTTCATCAGGACACCGTTCGTCAGACCGAAGGCGACCATGGAGCCGGTCGGCAACCGCACGCTGGTCAACCTGCCCAACATCTTCACCGCCGACTTCTCCGGTGCCGGCTACGGGCCGGACGAGGTCCGCACCGTCACGCTGCTGGGTCACCAGGTCCGCATCAAGCCGGTGCTGAAGTCCAACACGTTCCACTTCGGCGACGGCGCCTCACTGGGGCCGACGGAGTCTCGTGGCGGCGGCTACCCGGACGGCGACGTGCGGCATACCTACGCCCAGCGCGGCACCGTGAGCGCGTCGGTCACCACGGTCTACGGCGGCCAGTTCTCGGTGGACGGCGGGCCGTTCACCGACCTTCCAGGCACGGCTACGGTCACCGGTCCGGCGCAGCCGATCCAGGTGCTCGAGGCGACCGGACGGCTGGTTCGCTGAGCCGCCTGCAATCCGTGCGCGGGCACGATCCGCAGACCCGCTGTGGCGGCACGCCGCCACCACGGCGCTGTGGGTAACTGGCGTCACAAACACGCCAAACTTTTTTCTTGTGCACAACGGCGGTCGCGCGTTTGCGCAGGTCAGCGCGCCGAGGGCGACACACCCACATGGTTATCCACACCGCTGTCCCCAGGCTCGTGCACACGACATACCGACTCCTCCACACGTTGTCCACAGGTTGTCCCGAGCGCATCTGAGCGGTCGTTTGCGGGGGCGGCGAATCGGTTCTAGCGTGGCCACTTCGCGTGTCACGCACCCCGGTTGCCAACCACTGTCACACCCTTGTGGTGCAGTAGACACATGTCCGAAAACGGTCGCAAGGAGAGCGTGCGTGGCGATTGCTGAGCTTCCCCCGGACTACACCGACGAAGGTGGCCACGGGGGCGGATTGGTCCCGCCGCAGGACGTTCCAGCGGAGCAGTCGGTGCTCGGCAGCATGCTGCTGTCCAAGGATGCGATCGCCGACGCGGCCGAGGCCGTGGACGGGCGCGACTTCTACCGGCCGGCGCACGAGGCGATCTATGAAGCCATCATCGACCTCTACGGGCGCGGGGAGCCGGCCGACGCGATCACCGTCGCCGACGAGCTGACCAAACGCGGCGAGCTGAGCCGCATCGGCGGCCAGGCCTACCTGCACGAGCTGATCCAGGGTGTGCCGACCGCCGCCAACGCCGGCTACTACGCCGAGATCGTCGCCGAGCGCGCCGTCCTCCGTCGCCTGGTCACGGCCGGCACCCGCATCGTGCAGATGGGGTATGCCGACGGCGGCGGCGACGTCGTGGACGTCATCAACGCCGCCCAGGCCGAGGTCTTCGGCGTCACCGCCGGCAAGGAAGCCGAGGACTACGTCCGGCTCGGCGAGATCATCGCCGAGACCGCCGATGAGATCGACGCCGCCAGCAGCACCAACGGTCAGATGGTCGGCGTGCCCACCGGCTTCACCGACCTCGACGCGCTGACCAACGGTCTGCACCCGGGTCAGATGATCGTCATCGCGGCCAGGCCTGCTGTGGGCAAGTCAACGATTGGTCTAGACATTGCCCGGGCGTGCTCGATCAAGGCTGGTATGGCGTCAGCGATCTTCTCGCTGGAAATGAGCAAGACCGAGATCTCTATGCGGCTGCTGTCCGCGGAGGGCGGGATACAGCTGCAGCACATGCGCAAGGGCACCATGCGCGACGAGGACTGGACGCGGCTGGCGACCACGATGGGCAAGGTGGCGGATGCGCCATTGTTCATTGATGATTCGCCGAACATGTCGCTGATGGAGATTCGCTCGAAGTGTCGGCGTCTGAAGGAGCGCAACGACCTGAAGCTGGTGGTCATCGACTACCTGCAGCTGATGACGTCGGGCAAGCGCGTTGAGTCCCGGCAGCAGGAAGTGTCGGAGTTTTCCCGTGCGCTGAAGCTACTGGCCAAGGAGATCAACGTCCCGGTCATCGCGATCAGCCAGCTGAACCGTGGTCCCGAGCAACGCACTGACAAGCGCCCCCAGATGTCAGATCTGCGCGAGTCCGGTTGCCTGACCGGTGACACGCGACTCCTACGCGCCGACACGGGCGCGGAAGTGTCGATCGGTGAACTCGCGAGGACGGGCGAGAAGGAAATCCCGATCTGGGCACTCGACGACTCGCTGCGGTATGTCGTCAGACCCCTCACCCACGCCTTCTCCACCGGGATGCGGCCGGTCTTTCGGATGACGCTCGGGTCGGGCAAGACGATCCGCGCGACCGAGAACCACCGTTTCCTGACGTATGGCGGCTGGCAGCAGCTGGGAGACTTGCACGCTGGTGACCGACTCGCGGTGCCGCGGCACGTTCCCGCTCCCGAACGGTTCGAGCCGTGGGAAGACGACAAGGTCATCCTTCTGGCACATCTCATCGGTGACGGATCCTTCGTCAAGAAGCAACCCATCCGATACGCCAGCATCGACGAGCACAACCTGGAGGCGGTCAGCAAGGCGGCGCTCGGCGGTTTCGGGGTGGTGGCTGTCAGGGATGACTACGCCGCTGCGAGGGTCACCACGCTGAGGCTTCGCGCGCCGTACCGGTTGACGCACGGGCGCCGTAATCCGATTGCGGAGTGGCTCGATGGGCTCGGATTATTCGGACTGCGCAGTCACGAAAAGTTCGTGCCGGAGTCGATGTTCCATGCCTCCAAGCGGCAGATCGCACTCTTTCTGAAGCACATTTGGGCGACGGACGGCTCGGTCACGGTAAACAAATCCGGTAAAGGTGGTCGCATCTACTACGCGTCGACGTCGCGGCGGCTGGTCGATGACCTGAGCCTGCTGCTGTTGCGCTTCGGCATTTCCACACGTACGCGGGTCACCCGGAAGAACGGATATCGCGACGGCTACACGATTGACATCTCCGGGTCCGACAGTCAACGCCGGTTCCTGCAGGAGATTGGCGTCTTTGGTGATCGCGGCGTGCACGCTACCCGGCTGCTCGCCATCGTTCGCGAGACCAGCTCCAACACCAACGTAGATACCGTTCCGACACCTGTTTGGGACACCGTCAGGGAAGTGCTCACTGAACGCGGGATGACGCATCGCGAGTTCGCCGCGGCGATGGGCACGCAGTTCTGTGGCTCGACGATGTGGAAGCACGCGCCTTCGCGTGAGCGGCTCGGTCGTGTCGCGACACTGCTCGACAGCGCTGAACTTGAGCTGATGTGTGTGAACGACGTTTTCTGGGACAGCGTCGTGTCGATCGATCTCGAAGGTGTCGAGGAGGTATTCGACGCTACCGTGATTGGCAGCCACAACTTCATCGCCAACGGGATTGCCGCCCATAACAGCATCGAGCAGGACGCCGACATGGTGATCCTGCTGCACCGCGAGGATTCCTACGACCGCGAGTCCGAGCGCGCCGGCGAAGCCGACCTGATTGTCGCCAAGCACCGTAATGGTCCAACCGACACGATCACCGTGGCGTTCCAAGGGCACTACTCACGGTTCACCAACATGGCGCAGAACTTCTAAAGTCCTGTCGAGATGCAGCCAAGATTGACGAACTGCCGCTTGTTGTCGAGATGCAGCGAAGACTGTTCAAATCGCGTTTTGAACAGTCTTCGCTGATTTCTGGGGTGTCTGACAATCGTCGGAGACGGTCCGACGAGGCGAAATCGTTAATGAGAACTGTTCTCCCGTGCACGTTTGGCGGGCCGGCTCTGGCGTCTGTGCAGGTCAGCGGCCCGTTACTGCGACCAGTTCTCACTTCACAAGTTACTTCGCAGTACTTGCTGTGAAAACGAACCCCGTGTCACACCGTGCGCGGTTCTCCGGGGCCAGGGGGTCAACGAAATCGAGATCCGTCGAGGACTGTCCGAGGCACACGATGAAGCTGACCCGGCTCGGGCCGCGCACGGAGGTTGCGGAAGGCGAGACGTTCAGGGCGGAGTGCACCGGGATCGTCTTGGGGCATGCTCCGCATGCCGATCGACAGACGGAGCCGATTGAGATCGAGCTAAGTGCAAGGGGACCCCGGGCGCTGACGTCCCGGAGACCCCTTGTGGTTTACCAGTTCGCGGCGACCGCCTGTGCGTGCTCGATGAAGGCCAGACTGGACTCAACGCTGCCTGGGCGAGTTGAGTCCCGCATAGTGGTGTAGCGCGGTCGCCGTGATCGTCCTGGTATTGGACGTGGTGCGGCCACCGCGTGATCCTTCGAGTGAACCTCTCACAGCACTCTCGAATGGAGTCATCACGATGACCGCACCACACA
>NZ_JBQCGS010000070.1:0-27708 GCF_051955415.1 Flexivirga sp. | reverse complement strand
GCCAGCCCCCGTTGATCGTGCGGCCTCCCCGCCCGCGGGCTGGCCGCCCGCCTGGGCGGCCGCCCGCCCCGTCGGCTGGTCGGTGCGCCCGGCGTGCTGCAGGTCCACCGCGGCGATGACACCCCACGGCATCCCGCGCGGGTCCACGACGACCACGTCGGTCGCGTGCGGCAGCTGTCCCACCGGTGTGGCATCGGGGACGACCACGGTGGGCCGCAGCACGTCACCGACCCGGACGCGGGCGAACAGCCGTCCCGACCGGGCCCGGGCGACCGCACCACTGGCGCCGAACCACAAGAAGCCGGCGATCAGCACCGACCACAGGACGTAGTAGGCCTGCGGCGTCTCTCCCCGGACCAAGGGCAGCACCACCGTCCAGCACACCATCGCCACCGCCAGCACGCGGCCGCACCAGCCCGCCACGAGCAGGCCGGCGGTGCGGGAGCCGGTGAGGCGCCATACGACGGCGTCGAGGATGAATCCACCGTCCAGGGGCATGCCGGGCAGTAGGTTGAAAACGGCGACGAACCCGTTGGTGAAGACGAACGCGCCGATGAGCAGCTTCGCAACCTCCCGGTCGTCGGCGACCGCGTGCAGGGCCAGCCAGCCCGCGAGGGCGAGCACGGCGTTGGCGAGCGGCCCGACGACGGCGACCAGGGCACTGGACATCGGCGAGCTGTCATCGGTTTCGTATGCCGTGTGTCCGCCCCACAGGTCAGCGACGACCCGTCGCACGTGGTAGCCGCGCCACTGACCGACGAGGGCGTGGGCGGCCTCGTGCGCGACCACGGACAACAGCAGCAGCAGCGTGTAGAGGAAGGCCACGAAGTAGGCGGTGCCGCCCAGGTCCGGATACGCGCTGCGCACCTGCGGCCCGAAGGTGACGATGATGACGACGGCGATGATCGGCCAGGTCCGGCCGAGGTAGATCGGCACACCGCGCAGCGTCCCCAGCTGCCAGCCGGGTCGGTCCGCGTTCGCCATGGCTCCAGCCTACGTGGCGGCGATCTTTCGGATGACGGTCGCTCTGACCGCCCCGACACGGCGAGAAAGTGACGACAGTAGCGACCTTTTCGTACCGCCCAGGGCCGACCGACCCTGTCCTACCGCCCGGTTAACGTGGATGGCATGCGAGGGAGAACCGACACGGCCGACGCGGCGGGCGAGACCGGTTCGCGCCCGCTGCGGCCGGCACTCTCGCCGAGTCGGGCCGGCGACTTCATGCAGTGCCCGTTGCTCTACCGCTTCCGGGTCGTGGACCGGTTGCCCGAGGAACCCTCCGCCGCCGCCGCACGCGGCACGTTGGTGCATTCGGTGCTCGAGCGGCTTTTCGACGTGCCGGCCGCGGAGCGGACCCTCGAGGCGGCGGTCGCGCTGTTGGAGCCCCAGTGGGCGGCCCTGGTGGAGCACGAGCCCGAGCTGGCGAGCCTGGTCGGCCAGCAGAGCGCCGATGACAGCGCGTGGTTCGCCGACGCCGCCGAGCTGGTCCGCCGGTGGTTCGCCCTGGAGGACCCCACGCGGCTCGAGCCGGCCGAGCGGGAGCTGTATGTCGAGGCCGAGGTCGACGGGCTGACGCTGCGCGGCTACATCGACCGGCTCGACGAGGCGCCCGGTGGCCTGCTACGCGTCGTCGACTACAAAACCGGCCGCTCACCCTCGCAGCTGTTCGAGGCCAAGGCACTCTTCCAGATGAAGTTCTACGCCCTGGTGATCTGGCGCACCCGCGGTGTGGTTCCCCGCATGCTCCAGCTGGTCTACCTCGGCAACAGCGAGATCGTGCGATATGTCCCCGACGAGTCGGACCTGCTGGCGACCGAACGCAAGGTCAAGGCGCTGTGGCAGGCGATCGAGCGAGCGGCCGCGACCGGCGACTGGCGGCCGCACCGCACCAGGCTGTGCGACTGGTGCAGCCACCGAGCGCTGTGCCCGGAGTTCGGCGGCACTCCCCCGCCACTGCCGGACGGTGCCATCGGGCTCGCCCTGGATCCGGTGCGTGCCGGCGAGACGTCACCGGTCGACGAGTGACCTCAGGCGCCCGATGCGATGCGGACCAGGTCCGCGGCGCGTAGCCCGTCCAGCGTGCTGACGTGGATCGCCCCGGCGATGTCGGGCACCTGGATCAGGTGCGGCACGGCGATCGTCGGCACCCCGGCCGCCACCGCGGCACGCACCCCCGGGATCGAGTCCTCGATGGCGACGCACTTGCCGGGGTCGACACCCAACTCGGCAGCAGCCGTGAGGTAGGCCTCGGGGTCCGGCTTGCCCTTGTCCACCCGGTCACCGGTCACCACCACCGTGAACGTGCCGGATGCCACACTGTCCAGCAGCACGCCCGCGAAGGAGTCGTAGGACATCGTCACCAGGGCATTCGGAATCCCTTGCGCCACAACGTCGTTCAGCAGCTGCTCGGCGCCCGGGCGCCAAGGCACGTGCGCGCGCATGCCGGCGATGACACGCTCGAGCAGATAGTCCACGATCTCCTCGGCCGAGAGTGTCACCGGGCTGTTGTCCCGGATCACCTGGCCCGACACGAGCAGCGGGTTGCCGACCAGCTGGTGCGCCATCTCGTCGGACCACTCCCCGCCGTATGACGCCACGAGCTCCCGCTCGGCGGCGATCCACAGGGGCTCGGTGTCGACGAGTGTGCCGTCCATGTCCCACAGGACGGCCGCCGGCAGCGCGTGGTGGTCTCGCGGCGCTCCCGCGCCGGCTCCGTCGCCTCGACTCCGAGCGACGTGCTGTTGTGTGCTGATGGGTCAGTCCTCCGGTTCGTAGCCGAGATTCGAGGAGAGCCAGCGCTCCGCCTGCTGCAGCGTCCAGCCCTTGCGGGCGGCGTAGGACTCCACCTGGTCCTTGCCGAGCCGGCCCACCACGAAGTACTGCGACTCCGGGTGCGAGAAGTACCAGCCGCTGACCGCCGCGCCGGGCCACATCGCCATGGAGTCGGTGAGCTCGATGCCCGTCTGGTTCGTGACGTCCAGCAGCTCGAAGAGCGTCGCCTTCTCCGTGTGGTCCGGGCAGGCCGGGTAACCGGGCGCCGGTCGGATGCCGCGGTACTTCTCCGCGATCAAGTCCTCGTTGCTCAACTTCTCGTCCGGCGCGTATCCCCACAGCTCGTGCCGGACGACGTCGTGCAGGCGTTCGGCGAACGCCTCGGCGAGCCGGTCGGCGATCGACTCGAGCAGGATCGCGCTGTAGTCGTCGAGTTCCTTCTTGAACTCCATGATCTTCTCCTGCGAGCCGAGGCCCGCAGTGACCGCGAATCCGCCCACGTAGTCACGCAACCCGGTGTCCTTGGGCGCGACGTAGTCGGCCAGCGACCGGTTGGGCACGCCCGCCCGGTGGTGCCCCTGTTGCCGCAGATGGTGCAGGGTCGTGCGCAGTTCGCCGCGCGTCTCGTCGGTGTAGAGCTCGATGTCGTCACCGACGGCGTTGGCCGGGAAGAAACCGACCACGGCGTTCGCCCGCAGCCAGCGGTGCTCGATGGCCTTGTCGAGCATCTCCTGCGCGTCGTCCCACAACTTGCGCGCTGCTTCGCCGGTGGACGGGTTGTTCAGGATGTCCGGGAATTTGCCCTTCATCTCCCAGGCGTTGAAGAACGGCTGCCAGTCGATGTAGTCGCGCAGTGTCGCCAGCGGGTAGTCGTGGAAGGTGCGCGTGTATGACGCGATCTTGCCCAGCTCACCGTCGTCGGCGACGTCTCGGGCCTGCTGCAGCAGGAACCGCGGCCGCGGCGGTTGATAGTCGGTCCAGTCTATCGGCGTTCGCTCGGCGAGCGCGTCGTCATACGTGAGCAGTGGCCGCGCGGTGTTCTTGGCGGCATTCCGCTTGCGGATCGACTCGTAGTCGGCGTTGATGTCTGCCATGAACGCGTCGTGGCGTTCGTCGGACAGCAACGCCGAGGCGGTGGGCACCGACCGTGAGGCGTCCTTCACCCACACCACGTCGCCGTGGTACTTCGGTGTCACCTTGACCGCGGTGTGTGCTCGGGAGGTGGTCGCACCGCCGATGAGCAGCGGGATGTCCCAACCCTGGCGTTCCATCTCGGACGCGACGTTGACCATCTCGTCCAGCGACGGGGTGATCAGCCCGGACAGCCCGATCATGTCGGCGTTCTCGGCCTTGGCGGTGTCGAGGATCTTCTGGGCGGGCACCATGACACCGAGGTCGACGACGTCGTAGTTGTTGCACTGCAGGACCACACCGACGATGTTCTTGCCGATGTCGTGGACGTCACCCTTGACGGTGGCCATCACGATCTTGCCCTTGGCGCGTTCGGCGTCGCCTGGCTTCTTCTCCGCCTCGATGAACGGAATCAGGTGGGCGACAGCCCTTTTCATCACGCGGGCCGACTTGACGACCTGCGGCAGGAACATCTTGCCGGCGCCGAAGAGATCACCGACGACGCCCATACCGTCCATCAACGGACCCTCGATGACGTTGAGCGGCCGCTCCCCCGCCGCCGCCAGTTCGAGACGCATCTCCTCGGTGTCCTCGACGATGTATTCGTCGATGCCCTTGACCAGCGCGTGCGTGATGCGCTCGCGCACCGGGTCCTCGCGCCACCTGAGCTTGTCGTCGGGGCTCTGGTCCTCGGCCGCCTTGTTGTGCTCCTCGGCGACCTCGAGCAGGCGTTCGGTGGCGTCCGCCCGGCGGTTGAGTACGACGTCCTCGATGCGCTCGCGCAGCACGGGGTCCAGCTCGTCGTAGACGCCGAGCTGCCCGGCGTTGACGATGCCCATGGACAGGCCGGCCTTGATCGCGTGGTAGAGGAAGACCGCGTGGATCGCCTCCCGCACCGGGTTGTTGCCACGGAAGGAGAACGACACGTTGGAGACGCCACCCGAGGTGAGCACGCCGGGGAGGTTCTCACTGATCCAGCGCGTCGCCTCGATGAAGTCGGTGCCGTAGGCGCGGTGCTCCTCGATGCCGGTCGCCAGCGCGAACATGTTCGCGTCGAAGATGATGTCCTCGGCCGGGAAGCCGACCTCCTGGGTCAGGATGTCGTAGGCGCGCTGACAGACCTCCTTGCGCCGCTCGAGCGTGTCGGCCTGTCCGGTCTCGTCGAACGCCATCACCACCACCGCCGCGCCGTACTTGCGGCACAGCTTCGCCTGCTCGACGAACTTCTCGACGCCCTCCTTCATGGAGATCGAGTTGACGATGGATTTGCCCTGGACACAGCGCAGTCCGGCCTCGATGACCTCCCACTTGGAGGAGTCGATCATGACCGGCACCCGGCAGATGTCCGGCTCGGTCGCGATCAGTTTGCAGAAGCGGTCCATCGCCGCGACGCCGTCGATCATGCCCTCGTCCATGTTGACGTCGATGACCTGGGCGCCGGCCTCGACCTGCTGCCGGGCGACGTTGAGGGCGGTCGGGTAGTCGCCCTCCTTGATGAGCTTGCGGAAGCGCGCCGAGCCGGTGATGTTGGTGCGTTCGCCGACGTTGACGAACAACGATTCGTCGGTGACGTTCAGCGGCTCGAGACCCGACAGCCGCAGCGCGGGCGCCACATCTGCGGGGACGCGGGGCGCGAGGCCCTCGATCCGGTCACCGATCTCGGCGATGTGCTCCGGCGTCGTGCCGCAACAACCGCCCAGCACATTGACCAGGCCGTCCTTGGCGAATTCGCCCAGCACGTCGGCCATCTCGGCGGCGGTTTGGTCGTATTCGCCGAAGGCGTTGGGCAGTCCTGCATTGGGATAGCAGAAGGTGAAACAGTCTGCGATCCGAGCGAGTTCGGCGGCATACGGCCGCATGTCGGCGGCGCCAAGGGCGCAGTTGAATCCCACCGCCAACGGCCGGGCGTGCCGGATGCTGTTCCAGAACGCCTCGGTGACCTGGCCGGACAGGGTCCGGCCGGATGCGTCGGTAATGGTGCCGGAGATGAACACCGGCCACCGGCGGCCCCGCTCCTCGAAGAGCGTCTCCAGGGCGAACACCGCGGCCTTGGCGTTGAGGGTGTCGAAGATCGTCTCGATCAGCAGCAGGTCACTGCCGCCGTCGACCAGGCCCTCGGCCTGCTCGTGGTAGGCGTCGACGAGCTGCTCGAAGGAGATGTTGCGCGCGCCCGGGTCGTTGACGTCCGGGGAGATCGACGCGGTGCGGTTGGTCGGTCCGAGGGCACCGGCGACATACCGCGGACGCTCGGGTGTGCTCGCGGCGTCACACGCCGCCCGGGCCAATAGCGCCGACTCGTAGTTGAGCTCATAGCTGAGCTCCTCCATGCCGTAGTCGGCCATCGAGATGCGCTGCGCGCTGAAAGTGTTGGTCTCGATGATGTCCGCGCCGGACTCCAGGTAGGCGTCGTGAATGGCGCTGATCACCGACGGGTTCGTCAGCGACAGGAGGTCGTTGTTGCCCTTGACGTCCTGGTCCCAGTCGGCGAACCGCTCGCCCCGGAACTCTTCCTCGCTCAGCTTGTGTCGTTGGATGAAGACGCCCATGGACCCGTCGAGCAGCAGCACCCGTCGCGTCATCGCGTCGGTGAGGGCTTCGGTGGCATCCGGACGAACCAGGGAGGTGTCGCACGTTGACGGCGTCACGCGTGCAAGGGCGCTCGCTCCGCGCCCGGCGTCCGGTGCCTGTTCTGAATCAACTGCAATGTCGGAGCGGCTGCTCACTGTGGGATCCCTTCGGGAGTCTGCGCAGAATGGCACGAGTCTAACGACCGGCGCGCCACGCCGATGGGCAGTCTCCCGCGGCGTCGCGACGGCCTAAGCTGAACCTCGGTGATGTTCACGGCGATGAGGAGGACCCGGTGATCGACTTCGAGGACGTGCCGTTGCTGCGCGACCCGATCATGATCGCCGCGTTCGAAGGCTGGAACGACGCGGGCGAGACCGCGTCGGCGACCGTCACGCACTTGATCGACACCTGGGACGCAACCCCGTTGGCCGCGCTCGACCCCGAGCTCTACTACGACTTCCAGGTCAATCGACCACGGATCACCAGTGACTCCGGACGGCGCGAGGTCGTCTGGCCCACCACGCGGATCTTCCTGGCACGGAACACCCCGCTGGACCGGGACGTGATCCTGGTGCAGGGCATCGAACCGTCGATGCGGTGGCGTGCCTTCACCGAGGAGCTGATGGACTTCGCGACCGAGTGCGAGGTCGGCATGATCATCACCCTCGGCGGTCTGCTCGCCGACGTGCCGCACACCCGACCGATCCCCGTCACCGTGACCTCGGAGCACGAGGAGACGCGGCAGCGGTATGACGTCGAGCCCAACCGCTACGAGGGGCCGACCGGCATCGTCGGGGTCTTCACCGACGCGGCGCACCAGGGCGACATACCGACGCTGTCCTGCTGGGCCGCGGTCCCGCACTACGCCGGTGCCGGCCCGTCCCCCAAGGCGACCCTCGCGCTGCTGACCCGTCTGGAGGAGCTGTTCGACGCCCTCATCGGCCATGCCGACCTGGTGGAGCAGGCACGCGCCTGGGAGCACGGTGTCGACGAACTCGCCGCGTCCGACGACGAGGTCGCCGACTACGTCCACTCGCTGGAGCAGACCCAGGACACCACCGAGCTGCCCGAGGCCAGCGGTGATGCCATCGCGCGGGAGTTCGAGAAATACCTGCGCCGCCGCGACACCGACGAATAAGTCAGGCGCGCAGGCCCAGCAACGCGTCCAGCGCGTCGGTGACCAGCGGACTGGCCGCGCCCTCGTCCGGACCGGCGGCCCAGTCGTCCACCAGCCGCAGCGCACCGGCGCTGTCCAGGTCGTGCGCCAGCGCGGCACGGATGCCGTCGATGAGCGCCGCGGCGCCGGCGTCGCCGCGCGATGCCAAGGCCCGTGTCCAGCGGTCCCAGCGCTTGACGGCGGTGTCCAGCAGATCGTCGGTGTACTCCCACGGCGTCCGGTAGTGCTGGTCGAGCAGCACGAGACGGATCGCCATCGGGTCCACACCGGCCGTGCGCAGGTCGGACACCCGCACGAGGTTGCCCTTGGACTTGCTCATCTTCTCGCCGTCGTACGCGACCATCGCCTGGTGCGCGTAGGTGCGCGCGAACGGCGGGTCGTCGGTCAACGCCACAGCCTGCACGGCGGACATCTCGTGGTGCGGGAAAATCAGGTCGGTGCCGCCGCCCTGCAGGTCGAAGCCCATCCCGAGATGGTCCAAGGCGATGGTGGTGCACTCCACGTGCCAGCCGGGACGGCCACGGCGCAGCTCGCCGGCGTCCCACGCCGGCTCCCCTGCGCGCTCCACGCGCCACAGCAGGGGATCCAGCGCATCACGCTTGCCGTCCCGGTCCGGATCGCCGCCGCGCTCGGCGAAGACCGCGAGCATCTGGTCCCGGTCCCAGCCGCTGGCCGCGCCGAAGGTCGGCTGGGTGGACAGGTCGAGGTAGATGTCCTGCGCCCCTGGTTCGACCGCGTCCGGGGTGGGCACCGTGTAGGTGACGCCCTTGCCGACCAGTCCCTCGATCGTGGCGACATGGCGGTCCATCGTCTCCACCACGCTCACGTAGTGATCCGGCGCGAGCACCCGCAACGCGGTCATGTCGGTGTGGAAGAGCTCGATCTCGCTGGTCGCGAGGTCACGCCAGTCGACGCCGTCGCGGGTGGCTCGCTCCAGCAGCGGATCGTCGACGTCGGTGACGTTCTGCACATAGTGGACCTCGTGGCCGGCGTCGCGCAGCACCCGGCCGGCCAGGTCGAACGTCACGTAGGTCGCGGCATGACCGAGATGAGTCGCGTCGTAGGGCGTGATCCCGCAGACATACATCCGCGCGGCCCCGTTGATCTCGAGCGGCACGACCTCGGAGGCACGGTGTCGCCACAGCGCCAATGGGCGGCCTTTTCCTTGTAAACCGGGCAGATTCGGCGAGGCCCACGGAGCAATCGTCACGCTGTCCAGGATAAGGGTGCTACCAGAGCGGCCACGGCAGCGGATGCCGGTAGTCGGGTGGCGCCGGCAGTTGCCGCGTCTGCAACAGGTCCTCGACCCGGTTGCGCAGGGCCACCAGCTCGTCCTGCTGTATGACGCCTCGCAGCGTCTCGCCCAGCACGCCTGCGAGGGCATCGCGGACGGCCTCGAGCCGCCCGATCTCGCGCTGCGACAACGTTTCTCCGGCGAACCCCCAGAGCACCGTGCGCAGCTTCTCCTCCGCGTGGAAGGTGAGTCCGTGGTCGACGGCATACAGATGATCGTCGTCGACGATCAGTGCGGAGGCCTTGCGGTCGGCGTTGTTGAGGACCACGTCGAGCAGGGCGACGTCCCGCAGTGTCGCGTGCGCTGCGTGGGAGACGACCAGCGGCTGGTCCTCCTCGTCGTGCACGCCGAGGACCGGCAGGTAGTCCGACGGCACGGCGGCCACCGGATCGATCCGCAGCAGATCGTTCTCGGTCACCGGTTCCAGCGGGCCGACCCATTGCTGGACCGAACCGGCGCCGAGCGGCCCGTCGGGTCGCAGCACGGTGACCGGCACGCAGTCCCAGCCACCGACGCGCGCGATGAGATAGGCGGCATACTCGCGGCCCGCGAGTGTGCCCTCGGGGAAGTCCCACAACGGCTGCTCGCCGCGGACGGGCTTGTAGACAGCGGGGATTCGCTCGCCGTCGCTGTCGATCCACACTCGCAGCACGAAGTTGGACGCCTCGACCAACCGGCCCTCGACCTCCAGCGGCCCGTCCAGCAGGAGCCGCTGCAGTCGCTCAGCGTCGATAGCCGTTGGCACGGGGACAGATGTGGCCGCTCGAGTCGAGCGGACCACCGCAGAAGGGACACGCCGGGCGACCGTCGGCCACGGACGCCAGGCCGCGTCGTGCGAACTCGCGTGCCTGCGCGGGACCGAGCAGCACCCGTACCAGCTGGCCGTCGGGGTCGGTGACCTCCCGCAACTCCTCACCGTCGCCGGTGGGCTCCAGCTCGACCTGCCGGTCGTGCGCCTCGATGATCAGCACTTGCCGCTCCGGCTCCCAGGCCAGGCTGAGCGTGCTCACCCGGAACTCGTCCTCGATGGGCGGCGTCAACGGGTCGTTGTCCTCGTCGGCGACCGGCAGGTCCTCGTCCACCGACAACTCGTCGAGCAGGTCGTTGACGCGCTCGGCGAGGACGGCGACCTGCTCCTTCTCCAGGGACACCGAGATCACACGGCGACCCTGAACGGCCTGCAGGAAGAACGTCCGGGCACCGGGCGGGCCGACCGTGCCGGCGATGAACCGGTCCGGGTGGTCGAACTCAATTGTCGGCATACTCGCCAGCCTAATCCGCGGAATCCGTGCCGGTCTCGCCGCCAGGTGTCGCATCACCGGTCGACGGCTCCTTGTCGGGTATGTCGGTCAGGTCGCCGGTGCTGTCGTTGACCCGGACCACGAACGGGCGCCGCGCGGTGTACCGGACGGCGCTGACCGACGCGGGACCCACGACGATGCGCTGGAACTGGTCCAGGTGGCTGCCGAGAGCATCGGCGAGCAACGCCTTGATGACGTCCCCGTGCGACACCGCCACCCAGATCGCGCGGGGACCGTGCGCAGCCTCGACCTCCGCGTCGAGCTGCCGCACGGCCGCGACGGCCCGGGAGGACATCTGCGCCAGCGATTCGTGGGCGAAGTCGGGCGAGGGCGGGAAGACCGCCGCGGAGGGGTGGTCCTGCACGGTGCGCCACAGGTCGTCCGTGACCAGTTCACTGATCTTGCGGCCGGTCCAGCCTCCGTAGCGGCACTCCCCCAGGCGTTCGTCGGTCTCGACGGCAACGTCCGGGGCGCCTGCCGCCACCGCTGCCGCGGTCTGCTGGCACCGCTGCAACGGGCTGCTGACGATCCGCACGATCGGCAACTGCTCGAGCCGCTTGCGCACCTCGTTGACCTGACGTTCACCGGTCTCGTCCAGTGCGACTCCGGGTGTCCAGCCGGCCAGCACCCCGGAGGTGTTGGAGGTCGTGCGGCCGTGCCGCAGCAGGAGAACAGTGGCCATCGCGTCAGCGCAACCCTTCGGCGTCCATGATGTCGGCGAGCGTGCGCACCGCCGAGATCCGCTCCTCGAGGGGGTCGCCCGCCGGCGAGACGCTGAGCGTGGTCACGCCGGCGGCGGCATACGCGTGCAGCCGCTCGGCGATGTGCTCGCGGGGGCCGATGAGCGCCGTCCGGTCGATGAAGTCGCGCGGCACGGCCATGGCGGCGTCGCGATGCTTGCGGTCCAGGAAGAGGTCCTGCACCTGTTGGGCCGCCTCGCCGAACCCCATCCGCCGGGCCAGCGCGTTGTAGAAGTTCTTCTTCCGTGAGCCCATCCCACCGACATACAGCGCGGCGTTGGCGCGCAACCGATCCGCGCCGGTGTCCAGGTCGTCGGCCCGGCTCAGGCCGACCTGCGCCGCGACGTCGAAGCCGTCCAGCGAACCGTCGGCGTGGCCGGCCTTCGTCCGCCCGGTGCGCAACTGCTCGAGTTGCTCGGGCAGGTGCTCGGGGCTGACGAAGATGCCCAGCCAGCCGTCGGCGATCTCACCGGTCAGCTCCATGTTCTTGGGACCGATGGAAGCCAGGTAGATGGGCACCTGGGGGCGTTCGGGTAGCAGGAGCAGTCGGAGCGCCTTGCCCGGCCCGTCCGGCAGCGGGAGTTCGAAGTGTCTGCCGTGGTACTCGACGTTCTTGCGGTCGAACGCCAACCGAATGATGTCGACGTACTCGCGGGTGCGACCCAGCGGACTGTCGAAGCGGACACCGTGCCAGCCCTCGCTCACCTGCGGACCCGACACGCCGCGGCCGCGGCGGAACCGACCGCCGGTGATCCTGTCCAGCGTGGCGGCCGTCATCGCGGCCATCGCGGGGGTCCGTGCCGGGATCTGGAACACGGCGCTGCCCCACTCGAGGTGGGTCGTGAAGGCGCTCAGGTATGCCGCGAGGGACGGCACGTCCGAGCCGTAGGCCTCGGCCAACCAGGCCACCCGGTAACCGGCGCCGTCGGCGGCCGACGTGAGTTCCTTCATCGCCGCCAGATCGTCGGTGCCGGTCGTGCCCCAGTAGCCCAGATTGATACCCAGATCCATGGCCACGACGCTACCCCGACCTCCGTCGATCGGGTCGTGACGACCACTACGGTTGTGCCGTGCAATCGGTGAATGTGGGCAGGTCGGGGCTGCGAGTCAGCGACCTCACGCTCGGGACGATGAACTGGGGAGACAGCGTCGACGAGGTCTTCGCCGAGGAGATCCTGCACGACTTCCGCGACGCCGGTGGCACGGCGATCGACACGGCATACGGCTATGGCGACGGCGCCGCCGAGGAGATCCTCGGCGGGCTCGTCGCCGGCGGCGACCGCGACGACCTGGTGCTGATCGGCAAGGCCGGCATCTCACGCACGACCGGTGCCCGGGTGGTCGACACCTCCCGCGGGACGCTGCTCAGCCAGCTCGACGCGTCGTTGCGGCGGCTGCGGACCGATCATCTGGATCTGTGGTTGGTGCACACGTGGGCCGACGACGTGCCGTTGGCCGAGACCATGTCGGCGCTGGAACACGCGGTGACCAGCGGACGTGCGCGGTATGTCGGCGTGTCCAACTACGCCGGCTGGCAACTGGTGGCGGCACATGCGGCGCTGCGCGATGTGCGCATCCCATTGACCGCCGATGAAGTCGAATACAGCTTGGTCGAGCGCGCCGCGGATGCCGAGATCCTGCCGGCCGCCGCGCACATCGGTGCCGGGGTGCTCGCCTGGGCACCGCTGGGCGGGGGCGTGCTGACCGGGAAATATCGCCGCGGTGTGCCCGCCGACTCCCGAGCAGCGACCGGGCGGCACGCGGGCTGGGCGGCTCGACGGCTGGGGGCGGGATCGGACTCGGTGGTCGACGCCGTCGCCACGGCCGCCGAAGGCCTGGGCGTCAGCCCGGCGCAGATCGCGCTGAGCTGGGCCCGGACGCGGCCGGGCATCAGCTCACTGGTTGTCGGAGTCCGCAACCGGACGCAACTGCGCACCGTGCTCGCCAGTGCCCAGACGCAGCTACCGCCGCAGATCGCGCAGGCGCTGGACGACGTGTCGCGGCTGCGCTGACGGTCACCTGGCCGGCTCAGGGTCCTCGTAGTCCAGGTCGTCGGTGTCGTCGCCCGACAGCCCGATGTAGCGATCGTCGTCGTCCTCGAGCTCGTCCTCCAGGTCGTCGCCGTCGGTGTCTTCCTCGTCGTCCTCTTCGTCGTCGTCCTCTTCGTCGTCATCACCGACGTAGACCTCCAGCGGCGTCACTTCACCGTAGGTGTCCATGAGGGCGTCGTCGTAGTCCTCGAACGCGTCCGCCAGATCGCGGTATGCCGCCACCACCGAGGGGTCGTTCTCGCTGCGGCGGGATGCGGCGGCCTCCAAGTGGCGTTCCAGCGCACTCACCAGGGCGGACAATGCGGCACGCGGCTCAGCGGTCATGGCTCGACCGTACCGGGTCGGCGGTGATTCGGGACAGAGCAACGCCCCTGCCGATCCGCCGGATTCGGTCTCGCTGGGTGATAATGGCGGCGATGACCGAGTATGAGTTCCGGGTGCTCAACTTCCCGCGCGACACCAGCCGGTCCGACGTGCGCCAGGTGATCGCCGACCACGCGGAGTACGGCCATTGGGAGCTGGCCCGCAGCCGGCTCTACCTGGGCGGCGCGCGCCGGGTGTGGTTGCGCCGCCGCATCATCCGCGTCCGCCGCACTGCGTGATACTGGTGACAGCCACCCGGAGGCGAGGAGTCGAACCAGACAGCTCAGCAGTCCTGAAGGAATTTCCGCAGCACTCGCGCACCGAACTTCAGCGATTCGACCGGCACCCGCTCGTCGATGCCGTGGAACATCGGTGCGAAGTCCAGATCGGCGGGTAGCTGCAGGGGCGCGAAGCCGTAGCCGTCGATGCCCAATCGCTGCAGCGCCTTGTTGTCGGTGCCGCCGGACAGGCAGTAGGGCAGGATCGCGGCACCGGGATCCTGTGACAGCAGTGCACGTTTCATCTTCTCGACCAGGGGCGCGTCGAACGGCGCCTCCAGTGCGATGTCGTGGTGCAGCACCTCCACCTCGACATACTCGCCGGCGAGTTCGCGGATCGTGCTCATCAGATCGTCCTCGTGGCCGGGCAGGTACCGGCAGTCCAGGGACGCCGAGGCCGACTGCGGGATGACGTTGTGCTTGTAGCCCGCATCCAGCATGGTGAAGTTGGCGGTGTCGCGCAGCGTGCCCTCGACGAAGCCGCGCGCACCGCCGAGCTTGCCGAGGATCGGTCCCAGGTCGTCGTCGCTGTATGCCGCGCCGGTCATTTCGCTCAGCCCGTCCAGCAACTGCCGCACCGATGCGATGTATTCGCGGGGCCATTCGTGGGCGTCGATGCGCGCGATGGCTTGTGCCAGCCGGACGACAGCGTTGTCGTCGTTGGGTACCGAGCCGTGACCGGCGCGTCCGTGGGCGTGCAACCGCAGCCAGGCGATCCCTTTCTCCGCGGTCTGCAGGAGGTAGGCGCGCTGCTGACCGGCCTTGCCGTCGAAGGTGACCGAGTAGCCGCCGACCTCGCTGATCGCCTCGGAGACGCCCTCGAAGAGCTCGGGGTGGTTGTCGACCAGCCAGCGGCTGCCCTTGACACCGCCCGCCTCTTCGTCGGCGAAGAAGCCGATGACCAGGTCGCGGGCGGGCTTCCGGCCGGTCCGTGCCAGCTCCCGCACGCAGGCCAGGATCATCGCGTCCATGTCCTTCATGTCGACGGCGCCGCGGCCCCAGACGCACCCGTCCTTGAGCTCTGCTCCGAACGGATCCACCTGCCAGTCCTCGGCGTTCGCGGGCACGACGTCCAGGTGACCGTGCACCGCGAGGCCGGGACGGGAGGGGTCAGAGCCCTCGATGCGCACCACCACCGACGCACGTCCGGGCTCACTCTCCAGCAGGACCGGGTCGAGGCCGACCTCGGTCAGCTCGCCCATCACGTATTCGGCCGCCTTGCGCTCCCCCGGGCCGCTGCCGTCGCCGTAGTTGCTGGTGTCGATGCCGATCAGGTCCTGCGTGATCCGCACGACCTCATCTTCGGCGCGCACCTGCTGCTTGTTGTCGCTGCTCGCCTCGTTCGTCATACGAGCAGCCTGCCACGGGCATCGCGGGCGATCACCCGCCGGCCAGCGTCCGGACGGTGTCGATGGTGTCGGCTTCCTCGGCGGTCTTGTCGTCGCGGTAGCGGATCACCCGTGCGAAGCGCAGTGCCAGCCCGCCGGGATAGCGGCTGGATCGCTGCAGTCCGTCGAAGGCGATCTCGACGACCTGCTCCGGTCGCACGTGGACGACCCAGCCGTCGTCGTCCGTGGCGAGCTCGGTGAATCGCGCGGTCTGCCAGCGGAGCATCTCGTCCGTCATCCCCTTGAAGGTCTTGCCCAGCATCAGATAGCCGCCCGACTCCGGGTCGCGTGCACCGAGGTGGATGTTGGACAGCAGGCCCGTGCGCCGTCCACTGCCCCGCTCGACGGCGAGCACGACCAGGTCGAGAGTGTGCCGTGGCTTGACCTTGACCCACCCGGCGCCGCGCCGGCCCGCGGCGTAGGGAGCGGCGAGGTCCTTGACCACCACGCCTTCGTCGCCGTGAGCGACGCGCTCGGCGAAGAACTCACGTGCCTGCTGGGCGCTCGCGACCTCGGCGTGCCGGATCAGCCAGCGCGCGGGCACGACCTGCGCCAACTCTCGGGCGCGCTCGCGCAGTGGCCTGTCGATGAGATCGACACCGTCCCGGTGCAGCAGGTCGAAGAACTGCGGGGTGACCGGCGTCTGCTCGCGCAGCCGTTGAGGGTCGGCGCTGCTTGCAGTGCGCGCGCCGGTCACCTGGAACGGCAACGGCCGCCCGTCGGCGGCGAACGCGATCGCTTCGCCGTCGAGGACGATCGTGCGCGCCGGCAGCGAGCGCACCGCCTCGACGACCTCGGGAAGCCGGTCGGTGATCTCCTCCAGGCTGCGGGTGAACAACCGGACGTCGTCACCGTCCTTGTGCGCCTGCACACGGATGCCGTCCAGTTTGGTCTCGATCTGCTGGGCCAGGCCGTCCTCGACGGCGTCGTCGATCTCCGGTGCGCTGCCGGCCAGCATCGGCCGCACCGGCCGGCCGACCACGAGCCCTACCGCGGCCACCGCCTCGGCGCCGTGGTTGATCGCGGCCGCGGCGACCGGAGCAGTGAAACCGGCGAGCATGACGGCCCGCCGAATGTCCGCCTCGGGCACGCCGCTGGCCGCTGCGATGGCGGTGAGCATCACGCCGTCACCGGCGCCTTGTCGCAGCTCACCCTGGATCAGCCCGGTGGCGAAGCGTTGCTCCGCGGTGGTCAGTCTGCCGAAGAGGTCGGCCAGCAACTGTTTGCGCCGTGCGACGGCTCCGGCGCCGTTCACCGCCGCAACGGCGGTCATCGCCGCGTCGAACTCCGTCACCGAGACCGTCGCCGAACCACTCGGCCCGGGCGCGTCGCGCAGGCCTCGCCAGCCGACCCCGATCCGCCGCTGCGGGAGCACGCCGGCCAGGTATGACGCCACCAGCGGCACCTCATCCGCTGTCGCGGCTCGCAGCAAGCTGGCCGCGGCGTCCCGCTTGGCCAGCCGCGACCGTGTGGCGCGTAGGGCCTCCGACACCGAGATGACCTGCTCCAACAGCATGGTTGCAGTCTGCCGGGCGGCACCGACATACAGGCGGTTCGGAGGCGGCGGAGGCGAGCCTGCTGCGCAGGCGCTAGCGTCGTGTCCGGGAACGACGAGTCATCCACCTCCACGAAGGGACAACCACATGCCGGTCAATCTCAGCAAGGGCGCGAACATCTCGTTGGAGAAGGCTGCACCGGGTATGACGACGGCGATCGTCGGCCTCGGCTGGAATCCGCGGACGACCGACGGCGCACAGTTCGACCTGGACGCGTCGGTGCTGCTGCTGGCCGAGAACGGCAAGGTGCGCACTCAGTCCGACTTCGTCTTCTACAACAACCTGACCGGTGATAACGGCGCGGTCCAGCACCTCGGCGACAACCGGACCGGTGAGGGCGAGGGCGACGACGAGCAGATCAAAGTCTCGCTCAGCCAGGTCTCGGCCGACGTGCAGCGCATCGCCTTCGTGGCCTCCATCGACCAGGCGGAGGCACGCGGTCAGAACTTCGGTCAGGTCTCGGACGCCTTCATCCGGGTCTTCGACGCCGATGACCCCACCAACTCCGACAAGGGCGCCCGCTTCGATCTCGGCGAGGACGCCGCCACCGAGTCGGCGCTGGTGTTCGGCGAGCTCTACCGCAACAACGGTGAATGGAAGTTCCGCGCCGTCGGCCAGGGCTACTCCAGCGGTCTCGCGGGCGTGATCCGCGACTTCGGCCTCGACGTCTGAGTCGTCCGCGCCAGGGGCGAGCGACCGCTGCGGGGGGGGTAACGGCCACCGGGCGTTGCAGGCGGTGGCACGATTGAAGGAAACCGGCCGCTGCGTGCTAGTGTTTCCGCTCGTTGGCCGCGCCATGCAGGTCGGTCGACGCACCCAATTTGTCCGGGTGGCGGAATGGCAGACGCGCTAGCTTGAGGTGCTAGTCCCTTAACGGGGGTGGGGGTTCAAGTCCCCCTCCGGACACACGTTCGAATGGCCTTGTGAGTCCGAATCGCTCGGATTCATAAGGCTATTGGCGTCTCGCCTGCCTGTGTTGCTGTGGCGTCGTTGACTCTGCCTGTCACTTCACAAGGCAGCCGCAGCTGCGCCGCGCTCAACTTCAGCGACGTAATCCCCCGGTGCGTCAACCGCCGGGGAACGCTTCGCGTGCCGCCGTCGCCGTGGCCGCCGCCACGGTCTTGCTGGCCGGTGTCAGTCAACGGCCACGACTACTCTGCGGTCGGTTAGCAGGTCACCAGTCTTCGCGCAATGCGCCACGGCTCAGCAGCCGTCGGTGTGAGGGCTTACGTGACGACGGCGGTCGTCTTTGGCGATACCTTCGCGCCGCCGTCGACGGCCGCACCCGGTGCGTTCGCATCCTCGGGACCATTCGTTCAGAGGCAACCCTGAACCGCCCCAGGTTTGATGCCGCATCTTTGTGAGTTGAAAGGATGCGTTTCATGCCGAAGAAGATTGATCCCGCGCTGCGGTTGCGAGCGGTACGCCTGGTGGCTGAGCACCAGCGGGAGTACCCGTCGCTGACGGCGGCCTGCGAGGCGGTGGCCAAGCACTACGTGGCTCAGGAAGCTGAGCTGCAACCCGTATGACAGCGGCACAGAACCTCGGGCGGTTCAACCTCAGTTGGCCCCACTGTGGCGGTCAGAAATGGCCCAAGCCGGTTGACGGGATGATCGCGCGGAAAGGTGCCGTGGCGTGGAACGACGGGTTGGCTGTTGAGATGAAGAATTAGCGTACGGCGGCAGGGTTGGCACCGAGGTCACATGAAACATCGGCGATTTCGGTCAGTTGCATGTCGTTTGTCGTGATGAGCACGGATGCCCCGGGCGTGACGCAATCGTGCTCCAAGGTGGCATGAACGTCGCACAGCGCCGCGAGGCAGTCCACCGATTGTCGGAGGCGAATATCGGCGATGGCATAGTGGTCGTCGGGACAACGCCATTCATCGGTGAAGGCTTCGACGCCCCCGCCTGGACACGCTCTTCCTCGCTGCTCCTGTCTCATTCGACGGGTTACTCGTCCAGTGCGCAGGGCGAGTTGTGCGAGCCGCACCCGGCAAGCTGCTCGTCAAGCGCACGACTATCACGACCATCAGGCGCCCGTCCTCGCCGCCTCGCTCAAGCGCCGAATGCCCGGCTACCGCGCACTCGGCTTCACCGAGTCATCCGGCACTCAGGGCCACGGCTAATCGCACACCCGGACGTCACGTTCGCGACGAACTCTCACCAGCTGCCTTCGTCCCCACTCTCGCGGGCCCGCCATGCGGGCCTCGAGGTCCGTCGGGAGCACCGCAGCATTCGAAAGCGTTGGCATGCAGCACATGCTGCATAATGTGATGCATGAAGGAAGCGCGTGACACGGTGCGCAAGTCGCTGCCGCTGACAGCCGCTGACCTGCGAGACTTGGCGTTCATGCGCCGGTCAACCGAGTACCGGCGAGTGCTGCAGGAAATGACCGGGACCGATATCGATCCGGAAGCCAGCGAGGCGTCCTACCTGCACGCCGTCCTAGAGGCAGGACTGACGGCACTGCGCGAACGGGCCGAGGAAGCCGGTTACGCCGCGATGGCGGCGCAACAGCAGGACACCACAGCGGAGCGCCAGCGTGTGGCCCGCCGCCGCATCCCCGACTGGGCGAACGAGTGACCTGGCCACTGTCCCGGGGCCAGGTGGTTCGCGCGGATATCGGACTGGCCGAGCCGAAACTGTTCGTGGTCGTCTCCAACAACCGCCGCAACAAAAACCTGGGCCAGGTCCTGGCCGCGCGCCTGACCACCACCGCCAAGCCACGGATCCCCAGCATCGTGCCGCTCGCCCACGACGATCACCTGGTCGGCAGCGTCGTCTGCGACGACATCGTGGAGATCTACCAGGACGAGGTCCAGGGCATCATCGGCGCCCTTAGCCCGGCTTCCATGCGAGCCATGAACGACGGATTGAAAGCCGTCCTCGACCTGCCCTGACAGGGCACCCGCCACACAAACCATCGGGTGCGGCCGAAAGCTACCGACGGCGATCCTCAGCACTTGTGAGCGCCGGCAATCGATCACCACGACGACACCAGGATCAGGAACAGTCACCCAGCAAGCCTGAAACTCCTGGTAATCCGCGGGATCGCAGCCTTCGGAATGGTCGGGACATTGGACAACCCCCCTCCGACGGACGTTCGAATGGCCTTGTGAGTCCGAATCGCTCGGATTCACAAAGCCATTCGCGTTCACGGCCCGGCCTGCGGCCTCATCTTCGAGCGGTCCGGCAAGCCCTCCGCAGGACTGGCGGTCGGTCAGCAGCGTCGGCGGCTACCGGTCGTCGGAGGGATCCGGCGGGCCGTACCGGTCTCGCGACAGGCGCACGGCCCGCCCTTCGGCCACCGCCTCCCGCAATGCCCTGCGGAACCGTCCCGGCCCCCAATACCGGGCACCCACCAGCTGTGACAGTGCAGAGTCCGTGAGCTGGCCGCGATCGGCCAATGCGCCTGCGATGGACTCAATCTCGTGGTCGAGGACCTCGGGTGGCTCCGTGCTGTCGGACACGGACATCCGGGGCGACCACAGGACCCGGCCGGGCCCTGGCCGGTAACGCGCCCGTCCGGTGGTCTGCAGCCGTTGCCGCTCCTGCCTGGACCTGATCCGTTCCCTTCGGGCATGACGAAGGTCATCCTCTCCCGCTGGCGTGCGGCCGTCGTGTGCCTCGTCGTGTCCCTCGTCCTGCCCCTCGTGCTTGTCCTGCTGGTCGCCGGCCGCCTTCTCCCCGGCGTCCTGCTCATCGCCCTTCGCGTCCTGGGCGGTCAGTGGCATTGCGATACTCTCCAGGCTCTTTCCCTCGGAACTCACCCCGAAGAGCAACTCGACCGCGCCGCCGATGGCCATCACGACGGCGCCGATGACGAATCCGAGGGCGATCAGCGAGTTGTCGCCGGAGTTGATGAAGCGGCCGAACAACAGGGGGCCGGCGATGCCGCCGGCAGCGGTGCCGATGGCGTAGAAGAAGGCGATCGCCAACGCTCGCGTCTCCATCGGGAAGATCTCGCTGACCGTGAGGTATGCCGCGCTCGCTCCCGAGGAGGCCAGGAAGAACGTCACCATCAACATCGCTTGGAATCCCCAGACGCCGCCGGCTTCTTCGACGATGATCCAGGCCAGGATCAGTCCGGCGACGGCTGAGCCGAGGTAGGACACCGCGATCATCGGCTTACGCCCGACCGTGTCGAACAACCTCCCGAGCAGGACCGGTCCGAGGAAGCTGGCGACGGCATACAGGATGAAGAAGATCGGCACCCGATCCGACGACACGTGGTACGCCTTGCCGAGCAGTGTCCCGAGGTCGAAGGTGATGCCGTTGTAGAGGAATGCCTGACCGACGAACAATGCGAAGCCCAGGATCGCGCGCTTGGGATAGAGGGTGAAGGCCACCTTGGCGATCTCCCGGAACGGGATCGCCGTGCGCTGCCGCACGGTGATGCTGTCGCCCGGCTCCGACAGCTCCTGACCGGTTTCCTCCTCGACCTCCTGCTCGATGCCGCCGACGATGCGTTCGGCCTCGTCCTGGCGACCGTGGATGAACAGCCACCGTGGGCTCTCCGGCACGTGCCGCCGGACCAACAGCACCAACAGCCCGAGTATCGCGCCGAGGCCGAATGCCAGCCGCCAGCCCAGATCCGCGGCGAGCAGGGACTTGTTGAGCAACAGGATGGCGACGGCAGCACCGGCCGCCGCACCGGCCCAGTAGGTCCCGTTGATGATCAGGTCGATCCGTCCGCGGACGCGCGCCGGGATGAGTTCGTCGATGGCCGAGTTGATCGCCGAGTATTCGCCGCCGATGCCGGCCCCGGTGAAGAACCGCATGACGAAGAAATACCAAGGCGCGAAGGTGAAGGCGCTCAGCACGGTGGCCGTGATGTAGACGCCCAACGTGAGCATGAACAGCTTCTTCCGCCCGAAGCGGTCGGTCAGCTGCCCGAAGACCAGCGCACCCACGCACGCCCCGACCACGTAGATCGCGCCCGCCAGGCCGATCTGCGCAGAGCTGATCGAGATGCCGCTGCCGCTCTCGGTCATCCGGGCGGCGACGTTGCCCACCATCGTGACCTCGAGGCCGTCGAGGATCCACACACTGCCGAGCCCGATGACGACGCGCCAGTGGAACTTCGCCCACGGCAACCGGTCCAGCCGCGCCGGGACCGCGGTGGTGATCGTGCCGGTCTGCAAAGTCACGACGTGCGGTCCTTGCGAACGCGCAGGAAGCGCCACACCCGCAACGGGAACATGCCCAGGTATGGCGCTCGCTTGCCGGTGTCGGCGTTGTCCGGACGATCGAACGCGGCGGCATACCTGCGCGCCGCGGCAGCGGAATCGTAGGTCTTGGTGCCGGCTTCTCCCCCGCACCACTCGCAGGCCCAGGTCATCGTGCGGTCCTGCGCACGGAACCGGATGCGATGGCCCCACACCGCGCACTTCCAGCCGTGACGCGCGCCCGGTACGTGCGCGGCCACCTGCTGATCTGCGGATCCGCCTCCCTGGACCGGTCGGTGTGTCGCGACGGCCCCTGTCCCGTTTGGCTGGTGCATGCCCCTCCTCGTGTCACGTGTTCTCGGCCCGTGATCTCCCTACCCAGCCGTGCGCCGCATAACCATGTGCCGGTGCCCGCCCGGCAACGCCCGAGCCAAGGGACGGTAAGGAGTTGGTCTGCAGAACCCGCAAAGTGTTGACAGAGCCGAGAACCGACCGTCACTGTGGAACGCGCCTCTAGCAGTGGGGCAACACACATCCCGCTGCTCACCGGCGGCGGGCTCGCCTCCTGGAGGTCCCCATGACGATCACAACCCCGGCCGAGGACACCGCCGCTGAGATTGCCGCACCGGTGCCCGGTTCGGTCCGTGCGCTGATCAGCGAACTGGCCCAGCTCGAAGACGCTGTGCGAGAGGTCCGCAGCCACACCACGATGGCGAACGGCAACGGCCCGGTCCTGGACCCGCACGTCCTCCGGCTGCTGCAGCGCGAAGCCGAGATCGTCGGTGCCTTGCGCAACGGCAGGCACAGCACGCGCTGACCGATCCCGCCCTCTGCCGAGCTATCCTCCTCGGTGCGTGCCCGGTCGCGCATCAACAGCAGAGGGGCTCCATGATCGCTGACGACGAACTGGCCTGTCCGCTCGACGGACTCACCGTGGCCGACTTCTCCCGGGTCCTGGCGGGTCCTCTCGCGACGATGACCCTGGCCGATCTGGGCGCGCGGGTGATCAAGATCGAACAACCCGTCCGGGGCGACGACACGCGCGCGTGGGGCCCGCCCTGGTCCGCTCACGGATCGACATACTTCGAGAGCGTCAATCGTGGGAAGCAGTCGATCGCTCTCGATCTCAAGGAACCGACGGACCTCGAGACCGCCCGGCGGATCGCGACCCGTGCGGACGTGGTCATCGAGAACTTCGCGCCCGGGACGATGGATCGGCTCGGCCTCGGGCACGATGCGATCGCCGCAGCGAATCCGGGCTCGATCTATTGCTCCATCAGCGGTTTCGGGAGCGGCGACGGTCGCTACCTGCTGGGTTACGACTTCATCGTGCAAGCCGTCGGCGGCCTGATGAGCATCACCGGTGCGACAGACGGCGAGCCCACCAAGGCAGGCGTGGCTCTGGTGGACGTGCTCACCGGGAAGGACGCCGTCATCGGCATCCTGGCCGCCGTCGTCGCCCGCGCCCGCACCGGCCGCGGCGAACGGATCGAGGTCTCCCTGCTGACGAGTCTGCTCGGCAGTCTGGTCAACCAAGGACAGGCCGGTCTGGAAACCGGTCACGCGGCTCGTCGACTCGGTAACCAGCACCCGAGCATCGCGCCCTACGAGACGTTCCGGTGCCGGGACGGACTCATTGCGATCGCCTGCGGCAACGACCTGCAGTTCGAGCGCCTGGCCAAGGCACTCGGCGACCCACCGCTGGCCGCCGACGAACGATTCGGCACGAACGCCGACCGGGTCGCGCACCGTCCCGCATTGGTCCAGCGACTGCAAGCGCTGCTCGACCAGGCGGACGTCGAGCACTGGGTGATGATCTTGAACGAGGCGAAAGTTCCTGCTGGCAAGGTCAATTCGATTCCGGAGGCCATCGCGTTCGCCGATGCATTGGGGCTCGATCCGACGATCCGCGTCGGCGACGGTTGGGCCGAGCAGATACGTCATCCCGTCCGGTGGAGCACCTACCGCACGCGGGAGACCACTCCCCCGCCGGCCCTCGACCGCGACGCGGCCGAGGTTCGCCGCTGGCTCGACGGTCACGACGCCTGACGCCCAGGCTCGTTGCTCAGCTGCCCACCGCGAGCGCAGCGACGATCGCGGCGACCTCGTCATCGGTCGGATGACCGGCTATCCGGATCCCGGGTTGCAGTCCGGCGACGGGGGTATCTGTCGCGCCGGCCGGGCGGAAGACGATCTGTTGCGGGGGCCGCGCCTGCGCGGCACGCCCGACGTCCTCGCTCACGACACACCCGACGACCGGATAACCACCGGTGATCGGGTGATCGGCCAGCAGCACGACCGGTGCCCCGTCCGGCGGCACCTGTATGGCGCCCAACGGCATACCTTCGGCCGGCAGCTCACGGTCATGGATGCGCGCCAGCTCCGGCTGGCCCGCTGCACGGGTCAGCCGTGCACCGACCCGGTCCACCGCATCGGTGGTGATCCACGAGCCGCGGAACAGTGCCTCGGGGTCGGTGAACCAGTCCTGACGCGGACCCAGCTCGACCCGCAGCACCACGGGTTCGTGGGCGGGGACCACGGACCGGCACGGTGACCACGCAGCCGACGGCACGTCAGCACCGGTCGGTTCATCTCCCACCGGCAGCACCAGGCCCGGCGCCAGCGGATCCGGACCGACCCCGGCCAGCGTGTCCCGACTGCGCGAACCCAGCACCTGCGGAACGGTGATCCCGCCGCGCACCGCGACATACGCCCGAAGCCCGGCCGCGGCAATGCCGAGATCCAACTGTGCACCCCGCGGCAGGTCGACAGCGCCCCCGTGGTCGAGCTGCCGACCGTCCACCGACACCGGCACGCTCGCCCCGGTGACTGCCACGGTGACCGGGGACAACGCCTCGAGGCCAAGGCCGCCCAGCACGCATTCGATGCCGGCCGCATTGGCCGGGTTGCCGACCAGGCGGTTTGCGGCACAGAGGGATTCGCGGTCCGCGGCACCGGAGACGCCCACGCCGCTGGAGAACCAGCCGGGACGGCCCAGGTCCTGAACACTCGCCGACGGGCCGGTCCGCAGGACCCGCAGAGATCGGCTCATCAGGCCTCCAGCTGCACGAAACGCACCGCGACACCCGGCGTCAGCAGTGCCGGCCGGTCCCGGTCGAGGTCCCACATGGCCGTCGTCGTCGTGCCGATCAACTGCCAACCGCCCGGCGAGGTGCGCGGATAGACGGCACTGTAACCATCCGCCAGCGCGACCGCACCGGCCGGCACTCGGGTGCGCGGAGAATCCCGCCGAGGAACGACCAACGTCGGCTCGTCGGGCCGCAGATAGCCGAACCCGGCCGTGAAACCGACGAATCGGCAGCGCCACAGTCGACTGGTGTGCACCGCGACGACCTCCGCCGGAGTCATACTCAGCACACGGGCGACCTCCGCCAGGTCGGGTCCGTCATAGTGCACGCCGACCTCGACGACCTGCCGGTCGGGCTCTGCCACCTGATCGCTGGTCGCATCGCTGAGGCGGGCGCGCACCGCGCGCTCGACCGCCGCCAGTCGGACACCCTGCTGCGTGGTGAGCAGGATCGTCTCCGCCGCGGGCACCAGGTCGCACATACCCACCGGAGGGTCGTTGCGCAGCACGTGGTCCAGCAGTTCGACGTCCGCAGGGTCGTGCAGCACGAGCAGCAGCGCCCGGTCCCCGGCGCGGCGTATCGACACGTCGTCGGGCGTCATACGAAGGCCCGCACGGTGATGTCAGCGGCCGCCAACTGCTGTCGCACCGCCGCGGCAAGACGGGCGGCGTCCGGTGAGTCCCCATGAACACAAAGGCTTTCCGCATCGACGCGCACCTGCGTGCCGTCGATCGCGGTGACAGTGCCGGACGAGGCGATGCTCAGCGCCTGCCGCAGCGCCGCGTCCGGTGCCAACAGGGCCCCGGCGTCCCGCCGCGACACGAGGGTGCCGTCCGCGCGGTAGCCACGATCGACGAACGCCTCGCGGACCGCCCGCAGGCCGGCGTCCTCGGCCAGGGCCAGCAGCACCGACCCCGGAAGCCCGAGCACCGGCAGGGCGCCGGGGTGGTCACGGACCGCCGCGATCACGGCCGCCGCCTGCTGCTCGTGGTGGACGACGGCGTTGTAGAGCGCGCCGTGCGGTTTCACGTAGGCCACCACACCGCCCACAGTGCGGGCCAGGCCGTCCAGCGCCCCGATCTGGTAGAGCACATCGGCATACAGCTCATCCGGTGCGACGTCGATGAAACGCCGGCCGAAGCCGGGCAGGTCCCGGTAGCCGACCTGGGCGCCGATCACGACACCGTGCGCGACGGCATCCCGGCAGGTCTGCAGCAGCACCTGGGGGTCACCGGCGTGGAAGCCGCACGCGACGTTGGCCGAGGTCACGAGCCGCACCATCGCGGCGTCCTCCCCGAGTGTCCACCGACCGAAGGATTCGCCCAGATCGGCGTTCAGATCGACCACGCCTCCACCTGCACCGCCCCGCGCGTCCATGTCACCGCCCGTCGCGCCAGAGTTCGATGCGGTGGTGGTCCGGACTGAAGCCGTGCCGGATGCCCCAGAGCACGGCCTTGGTCCGGCTGTCCGCGCCGATCTTGCGGTAGAGGCTGCGCACGTAGGACTTGATGGTGTTGGGACTGAGATAGGTGAGGGCGGCGATCTCGGCGTTGCTGCGCCCCTGCGTGATCAGGGCCAGGATCTCCGACTCCCGATCGGTCAGCCCTTCGTGCCGCCCCGGCCAGTCCAGTCCGGGGCCGACGTGCGCCCCGCGCGACTGATCGCTGACCACCCGCCGGCCCGCGTGGACCGCTTCCAATGCCTCCACCAGTTGATGTGCCGGCAGCGTCTTGGACAGATACCCGTCGACGCCGCGTTCCTGCGCGAACGCCACCAGCTTCGGGTGGAAGCTCCAGGTATAGACCACCACGCGCCGGGCGCGGGGGCTGGCGACCAGCACATCGATCTGTTCGGCGTCCGCCTCGCCCTGGGCGAACGAGTCGTACAGCGCGATGTCGACGATGTCGACCAGGGGCTTGTTCGCGTCGATCTCCGTCACCACGACGCGGTCCTGGTAGGGCTCGAGCATCCGGGCGAGTCCCTTGAGCACGACGTCGTAGTCGTCCAGGAGGGCCAGGCGAATGGGTTCGGTCTCGGGTGCGCGCACGCCGCAAAGATAACCCGTTGGGGTGTGCCGGACCCGCCCCTGGGGTGAGACGGTTCAGTGCGGATCGACCGGTCCGCGGGGATTCGCCGACGGCACGGCAGCAGAGGTAGCTGCGGTGCCGATACGCGTGCCCCCACACATTTGCCCGAACACCTTTGAAGGAGCACATTCACCCATGCTTGGTCTCATCATCAGCCTGATCGTCGTCGGCCTGATCGCGGGAGCCGTCGCCCGCCTGCTGGTACCGGGACGACAGAACATCGGGATCCTCGCCACGATCGTGCTGGGCATCATCGGATCGTTCATCGGCGGCTTCCTCGGTTACCTGATCTTCCACAAGGATGCCGGCAACGGCTTCTTCCAGCCGTCGGGCATCATCGGCTCGATCATCGGCGCCGTGATCGCGCTGTTGATCTACACCCGGATGGGCGGTCGCCGCACCGTCACTCGGTGACGCGACCCGTGAAGGTCATCTATGCGGCCCTGCTGCAGCGCCGGTGGGCGCACTGGCGGATCGTCGTGCCGGGCGTCGGCGTGACGACCGTGCGTGTGCGCTCCCGGGCGGAACGTGCCGCGCGTGAGCTGATCACCGCCAAGACCGGTCAGGCGCCGGCCAGCGTGATCGTGCTGAGCGACGATCCCGATCGTCCGGGACGACGCTGGGCGACGCACCCGCCGGACTGAGCGCGCGCTGCCTCGGCCGCGCACAACCCCCCTACCCACAACCCGGGTAGGGGGTTGTAACCCTGCCTTCTACATACGGCGGGCCCCCGGGGTGCCCGG